>CAYTAQ010000048.1:0-26320 GCA_964435695.1 uncultured Desulfobacterales bacterium
CCGCCGGTGCGGTTTTTGTCGCCGCCGGAAGTAACGTTGATCGAGCTGGTACATGAGGGGAAGGTCGGCCATAAAATCCCGTCTTGACAATATACGGAAGCAGAAAATTACAAAAAATTCAAAATCAAGCGATTGACGACTTCTGGTTTCTGAAACACGATCCCATGCCCCGCATTGTCGATGGGCTTAAATGTTACATGGGGTATCAAGGAGCGGATGTCTTTGATCATGTCTGGTGTTATTTCTGTGTCTTCTGTTCCCCAAATCAAAAGAATATCCCGCTTTTGCTGCCCAACAGTCTTATAAGAATTCGTGTAATCCCGAACAGCATTATTTCTGAGCATCGACAAAATTGACTGCTGGAAACCTTTGTAGGTGGTCTGTTCCTTAAAGAGCGTTGTATATTTTTCAGCCTCCGGGTGGTTTTGAATCAGAGCGCGAAATCGTTTGACAATGACGCCAATGCCGGCGAAACGCGCTATCAATTCGCCGAAGACAGGAATGCCAAAAAAGGATGGGACTTTAAAGTGATTGATCAAGGGTGAGATTAATATCAGTTTGCGGACTTTTTCCGGATAGTGCGCCGTAAAATTGACGGCAATACCGCCGCCGAGTGAAAGACCTATTAAATCGAAAGGTTGTGTCAAATCAAGTTTTTCGGTCAGCTCCAGGAGTTGATGTCGATATAAGGCTTGATCATAAGTTGCATCAGGTCGGTCCGAATACCCCCTGCCATACATGTCATAGCTGAGAACGTTAAACCCTGCGGCGCTCAATGCCCCAACCTGTTGGTCCCAGGTCCAGATGGGAATGGTAGCACCGTGCACCAGAACCACAACTTTTCCATTATCCGGACCCTCGAGCCTGTAATGCGTCATGCCATGGGAAAGCTTAATATACGTCCCGCCCAAACGATGCCGGGCCGCTTCATTCAATTCATTTTTTTCAGGATTCAGTAAGAAATAGGCGACGACCGGCAAGAAGACCAGCAGGGATATAATGACGGCAACCAGCTTCCATTTCATGTGATTCTCCTGTTGGAGTTGCATGGTCCCAGGTTTATTCAAACCCTCCGCTATTTGCCTGACCTGTGCACACTTGATATGAGTACCTATTTATTGGCATCTCATCATGTTTGTGCAGAATTTTGGTGCCCAACTCTAAGCAAAATCCAAAGGAAAGGGCGAATAATCAATATCCAATAAGGAATGATCAATGTCCAAGTGCAGATAGCAAACCTGATCATTGGAAATTGGGTATTGATTATTGGATATTTAATAATAGGCGGATTGTCAATCTCACTTTTGGCTATTCGGCGTTCGGCGTTCGATGTTGGATGTTCGATGTTCATCTTTTTCCAGCGCATCCGGGTTGGGGTTTTCTATCCCCCCAAATAGGCCTTTTTGACTTCTTCGTTGTCCAACAGCTCTGCCGATGGTCCATGCAGAACCATGTGGCCGTTTTCCAGAACATATCCGCGCTGCGCGAACTTCAGCGCCAGACGTGCATTCTGCTCCACCAGTAAAATGGCTGTTCCCTCTGTTTCATTGATTTGTTTCAGAGACTGGAACACACGCTTCATTAAAATGGGTGACAGCCCCATGGAGGGTTCGTCCAGCAGCATCATGCGGCGGCCGGACATGAAAGCACGCCCAACGGCCAGCATCTGCTGCTCTCCGCCGGACATGGTGATTGCCTTTTGCGATTTACGCTCTTCAAGTCGCGAAAATATCGTAAACACGCTTTCAATGTCGCGTTGGATGCCGTCCTTGTCCTTGCGTGAAAACGTTGCCAGTTGAAGATTCTCAAGCACGGTTAAATTGCCGAACAACCGTCGGCCTTCCGGTACATGGCTGATGCCAAGCTGGCTGACGACCTTTTCGGGAGGATATTTCAGAAGATTCTCTCCGGCAAAGGTCATCTGGGAATCCGGTCCGGCAGGTATCATCCTTGAGATGGCGCGAAGGGTTGAGCTTTTACCGGCGCCGTTGGCTCCAATGATAGTAACGATTTCACCTTCGTCAATATGGAAATCAATGCCGTGAAGGGCTTTGATATTACCATATGCAACCTGGAGGTTTTTAATATCCAGCAGTCTCAAAAGTCTACCTCCTGTTCGCCGATATAGGCCTCGATGACCTTGGGGTGATTCTGAACTTCATCCGGTTTTCCTTCAAAGAGCACTTCACCGAATACCAGTGCCTGGACATGCTGGCACAACTCGCGAACCACCCGAAGGCGATGTTCGATAAGAAAAATCGCCAGGTGAAAGCGTTCGTGAGCTTTGCGTACCACTGAAATCATGTCCATCAGTTCTTCCGGTGTCATGCCGACGGTAGGTTCATCCAGCAGAAGCACCTTGGGTTCGGTCCCCATGGCACGCGCCATTTCAACCCGCCGCTGAGCACCGTACGGCAAGTTGACCACCAGTTGGTCGGCAAACTGGTCGACACCGAACATGGTTAAATATTCCATGGCCAATTCAGTGGATTCCTTTTCCTGGTTCCGCCGTTTCGGGCTCCCTAAAAAGGCGCCCAGAAGGCCATAGGATAATTTAGAATAGCGCGCCAATTTAACATGATCCAGAACAGACATATGCCGCCACAACCGCATTTCCTGGAATGTCCGGCCGATGCCGAGGGCGGCAATCTGGTTTGGTTTGAGCCCCACAATATTGGCGCCGTTCATGCGCACTTCACCTTCGGTGGGCCGATAAATGCCCGTGATCAAGTTAAATATGGTAGTTTTGCCGGCACCGTTGGGACCGATCAGCCCCGTAATCTCGCCGGGTTCAAGCTGCAGATTATAGTTGGATACGGCTTGAAGACCGCCGAAATGATGACTCATTTGATTGACTTCGAGAAGCGGCATGTTAATCCACCTCCTTGGGGCCGAATGTGCGGCGGATATTTAATTCTTTAAAGGCAACCAGGCCGGTGGGTCGGTAGATCATTACCAGGATCAGCAGCAGGGGGATAAATATCCACTTCAGGATTTCCAGGGGCCGTAGCACTTCACCCAAAAGGCTGATGGAAACGGCGCCCACAATGGAGCCGTACACGGAGTTGAGACCGCCGAAATAAACCATGGCCAGTACTTCGGCCAGCTTCTGGATGCCGAACATGGCGGGATTAACGTAGCGCAGGACGTGAGCCAGCAATCCACCGGCCAGGCCCGCCCAGAAAGCACCAAAAAGAAAGGCAAGCATTTTCGTTTTCCGGGTATCCACGGTCATGGCTTCGGCAGCTATTTCATCATCACGTACAGCATTCAATGCCTTGCCCATGGTGGAGGTAACAAAATTGTTGATGGCCCAGATGCCGATGATTACGACGCAGAAAATAACCGGCAGGGTAGCCCAGTCCGGCTGACCCGGTATCCCCCGTGCGCCGCCCCATACCTGCATATTTTCAAAAAAGCTTTTGACAATAAATAAAAACGCCAGACTGATAATGGCCAGATAATCACCCCGTGTCCTAAAGGATGGAACGGCGACCATCAAAGCGGCAAGAGATGCGACCAGCCCGCCGAATATCAGCGCCAAAGGGAAGGTGAGATATGCCATGGAAAACCCGAAGACAGCATCCCCCAGTACTTTGTCATTGACAAACAGGCCCACGGTAAACAGGGAGGACATATAGGCGCCGATGGCCATAAACCCCGGGTGCGAGCAAGAAAACTCACCCATGTATCCATTGATGATATTCAGGCTCAGGGTGAGCAAAACAGCGATCAGGGTTAGTTTCAGGGTGATCAGGCGGTAGTCGCTCATTTCAGCCCAAAAGTGGAAAATAGTATAAAGAAATCCCAAATGAATCAAGGCGGTTATGATGAGCGGTAGCTGCTGCAGCCAGCGGGCGGCCGCATTGGCCGGCCGCGCGGTGATTCGGGCGACGACCATCACCGGTGCTGCGTAAACGAGAATGAAATAGAGCAGTGCCATGGGGATATGGATCAGCGTTGCGGATTCGAAGGGTGTGCCCTTGATGACGAGGTTGATCAACCCGGCGATTACCTTGAATATCGTTACCAGGCCGAACAGGATGGGCATTTTGGGCAGCCATAGTACCGAAGCCAGCCGAGCGCCGATCAGCTGTTCCCAGAGGACACAGGCTAAAAATCCCCACAGGATTCCCAACAAGGGGACGCCCACAAAAAATCGCTGAAAGATTTGATATATCTCCTTGTATTGTTTCGATTGTGTTGTACCAGACATGAATGGTGTCCTTGCTTTTCAATTTAAAGTCGAAGTCGTGCACTGTATGCTTCGCCGAATAATCCATGCGGTTTATATATAAGGATCAACAAAACGATGGAATAGGCGATGAGATCCCGCAGATTCGATCCGATATTCAGTTCAAACAGTCGATTCACGATCTGAATGGCCGGCACCGTCATAATTTCGATGAATCCGAGCATAAAACCGGCGATGCATGCGCCCATGATCGATCCACGACCGCCCAGGATTGCCGCGACAAACGCCTTCCAGCCGAAGCTGACGCCCATGTAGGGATCGAGCACCGGATACGCCAGTCCGAACAGGATTCCGGCAGCAGCCGCCAGCGCAGAACCGATAGCAAAGGTCATGGCCGCAATTTTGTTGATCGGCACGCCCACCAGGGGGACCACGATATAATCAAACGCCATGGCACGCATGGCCATGCCGTATTTGGTGCGTGTGACGAACTGGTGCAACGCAAGCATCAGTCCCAGTGAGACCAATACGATCATGATCTTTTTGTTGGTCACAAAAACACCCCCAATGTCGTATGTGACGGACTCGATGAGCTGAGGAAATTTGAGCCGTGAGCCGCCCAGGAAAAGAATGTTGGAGGTTTCCAGGATAATGCCGATCATGAGGCCGGTGATGGCGGCGGAGGCGCGCGGGGCGTCCCGCAAGGGGCGATACCCCACCCGTTCCACGATGATGCCCACGAATGCAGTCAAAAACATCGAGATCAGAATCGTCAACACCAGGATTATCCATCCGGGCAATACAACAGTCGCGCCGACCCCAAACAGGGCGAGCAGACCCAGGGACACACCCAGGCCGATATAGGCGCCGACCATAAAAATATCCCCATGGGCAAAATTGAACAGCATGAGAATACTGTAGACCATGGAATAGCCAAGTGCGATCAGCGCGTAAAAACTGCCCCATTGCAGGGCGTTGACAAGGTTCTGTATAAAAAAATTAAAGGTCATTCGGATTTCTCCCGAATAGATGCCCGACCACAAAATTTTTTTTCACCGGTCTGAGGCCGTTGATATCCGGCTGTTGTGAATGCGGCTTATGCGCATTCACGATCTCATGTGGTGATGACTTTCTGGTTTGGATTGAAAGTACCCGTGTGGACGGACAAAAGGTTACGCCCACCGGGCATATGCGCGGTGGGCGATGTTTTATGTTTCAACGAATATCCTGAACAGACTATTTGGGACACACGGATTTGTAAAAGGCAAATTCACCGGCTTCGTTGATTTTAACGATCACAGCACATTTTTTAGGATCGCCGTCCGCGTTAAACGTCATGCTGCCGGTGATGCCGGGAAAGTTTTTGATGGATGCCAAAGCGTCTTTGACCTTGGTGCGGTCGGCCTTGATATTTCCGGATAAACCACCGGTATCTTTAATAGCCTGAACCATCACCCCGATGGAATCCCAGGTCAAGGCGGCAACATCGTCAGGGGTCTTACCGTAAGCCGCTTTGTACGCGTCGATAAACTCCTTGGTAGCACCTTTGGCGCCGGCTGCTGCGTAATGGGTTGAAAAATAGTACCCTTTGCAGTCATCGCCGCAAAGGCCCATCAGATCTCCGCCACCCCAGGCATCCGCGCCTAGAATTTCCTTTTTCCAGCCCATCTCTTTGGCAGCACGAATGATGAGGGGAACTTCGGAATAATATTGGGGTACGAACAGCACATCCGCGCCGGAGGCGACAATATTGGTCATCTGGGCTGAAAAGTCTTTGTCGCCGGTGGTAAAGGACTCAAAGGCCACCACTGAGCCCGGCCCGTGTAATTCTTCAAATGCGCCCTTGAAAAACTCGGCCAGACCCTTGGGATAGTCAGCGGCGATGTCATAGATGACAGCGGCTTTTTTGGCCCCCAGTTCGTCTGTGGCAAAATTGGCGGCAACCGGTCCCTGGAAAGGATCGAGAAAGCATCCCCGGAATACATAGGGACGGTCCAGGGTCGTGTTTGGGTTGGTGGACCACGGGCTGATCATCGGGGTGGCATAATTGTTGGCGACTTCGCCGGCGGGAACCGCCTGGCTGGAAGATTGCGGTCCGACAATGCCGAGCACGCCTTCATTGGTGATCAATTTGGTGTTGATTTTGACCGCAGATTCCGGTTTGTACTCATTGTCTTCATAAAGGAATTTCAAGGCGAATGTTTTGCCGCCGACAACCACCGTTGCGTTGTTCTTCAGAAACATTTCCGCAGCATTTTTGGATGATGCACCCACGTCCGGGTTGTCGCCGGTGAGGGGAATGTTGAAGCCGATTCTTATTTCATTTGCGGCCCAGGCAGAGGGCGAAAGAAACAAGGCGACCAAAGCCAATGAAACGATTAAAAAAAGACCTCTTTTCATACTGTTCTCCTTTTTAAAATTTTAAGAATGTTTGCGGTTAAGTTTACGCTTCCAACCACGGCCGCTACCATACGGTGTTTTGATGATGAGCCATTGACATCGTAACCTTGAAATATTTTAAACATATGCTTTCTCAGTAACGATCATCTTGTTCAATCTGGGAAACGCCGCCTTTGGCGGCTACGGAGTTTTAACAGAGAACCTATGTTGCAATCTCCGTCGGCAGGAAACAGATCGGATGCATCCGTATTCTAACAGCCTATGAACCTGCTTCATTATAATGACTGGATGGCGGAGTCAAGTTAAAATAATGGTAAGGTGACAACGGTATGGTAAACGGCCCGGGCCTTACTGAAAATCCCTTCCCACTATGACGTCAACAGGTGAATAATTTTAGCGGCGGCTTGGCCAAGGAGCATGGTGTCGACGCCGACGGCGATCAAGGTGTAGCCATTTTCCATGTATGGCCTAACAGCCTCTTCGCTGACCCCGAATATTCCCATGGGAATTGCTGCGCGTGTTAGTTTCGGGCAGCTCGCTCACTTTCTGACTTCACTGCCCTCACCAGACAATGTGTACCGTTAATTCGTCCCATGATCTTCCCTGATGCATCTGTGAAATACATTCGTTCCAGTTCCTGCGCATCCTTGTGTTCACTGACGCTTAAGTCATATTTTTTCAGAAACCGCTTTATCTCTCCTTCCTCAATCCCAAAACACCAGCGCTCACCTGCTTTTGTCACGGACTTCACAATTTTTTCCCCTCCATAATACGACCCTGCCTGCCGAAGAACCGGGGCCCGAACATAGTCAAAGACCACCTCAGTGCCTTCTCCTGAAAACCGCTCGATTAGCTTGAATGTCTCATCCACCGATTCCGGCCTCAGATACATCAATAATCCTTCCAGGACAAACAGACTTCTCCGATCTTTTTGAAACTTTACTTGCTCGAGTTTTTCTGAAAGCGATTCCTTGTCGAAATCGACCGATATAAACACGATATTCGCCGGGATGCTCAGGCCGCGCTTTTTATACTGCCCAAGCTTTGCCTTCTGCGTGATCGGAACATCTAACTCGAATATCTTTGTATCACGGGTCTCTGTCTGGAAGCGCAATGCTCTGGTATCAAATCCGGCGCCGAAGATCAGTATCTGATCAAATCCCCTGGACAGAACTTCCTTGAAAACCGTGTCGATGTATTTGGTCCGCGCGATCGTGTACTCGTAGATACCCTTCGGTGCAATGACCCGGCTGAAGAATTTTCTGATCAAAGGGACGTACAGCAGAAACTTCAAAAAAGTCGGGACAAGCAGCAAGGCAATCCGATCATTGCTGCGATAGTGACTGTCGGATTCGAGTGACGAGGCAGCTCGAGATACACAGGTCCATTCCGCCGTCCTGGATGTCGCGGTTGCTATCCTTTTTCCCGACACGTTGCCCGCCATTTTTTCGAATGATTCTGAAAGCACCTTTTCTGCAAAAGCACTGTTTCCTGGTATTCGCTCATCGCTTCTGAAGAAAACTTATAATTTCATATTATTGAGGTTTTTATTTATAAAGTTCGTGTCAAGCGCATTGATAAGATTCGCTGAACCAGCACCACAGCTGATAACGGATCGTATGGTCTCTTCCAGGGACACCTTCACGGGGTGTACGTATTTTTGGGGGAGATGAAAAATGAGACCGGATGTGGGATTCGGGCCTGTGGGCACAAATACGGTATATCTGCCGTCATCATGGGTTTCGGTAATAAAAGCGGTCATCAGCGTTTCATTTTCAAACGGCTGAACCAGCGCCACCGAAGAAAAGGGTGACTTCTTATGACCGATAAACTGCATCACTACCGATTTAATAATAGGATAGCCAGGGGCCAGCCGTAAGATGTGGTTTTCCAAATTTTCATGGATAAATCGGCCGATTTTGGTTTTAATCACGACGCCAAGCAAAAAACAGACCGCCAATATGATCGCGATAACAAGAATATCCGCAACAATTTCCTGGAATTGACTTTTGGCGATAATAAGATTCGCCAATGGTTGAATTATATCCGTGATCCAGTTAAATAACCACCTGAAAATGAGGAATAATAATGTCGCAGGAAGAATAACGGCCAGGCCTCCCAGAATAGACGTTTTAATAAATGCTTTTATCCTGTCCATATTCACGCCTTTCATTTCGATCGAAGATGCCAAAACACTTCGAGCCATTACCCCATGAGGCTGTTTCCCCGGGGGCTAGGAGAAATAGGGGACATTCTATAAATCTTTCTGAAGCTCGTTGTAGTTCATAAAAACCGTCTTCGGGTTTATCGTTGAATTCAATCGCCATTTTGCGCCTAACGGCTTGTGTCACGGGCGGCATGGTCCTCGCCGTCCCATGAACACAGAGGTTCGGCGTAATGTTGTGAATTAAAGTTGTATTTGAAGATTGAGGATGTCTTTCATTAAACGAAAATGATTGTCCAGAGAGTAGATCTCACAATGATTTTGTTTTGCATTTTGTGCAATTATTAAATCCGGTATACCAATACCATTTAATCCATTGCTAAGGCATTTGTATTGATATTCAATGATCTGGTTCCAATTTATCAATAGCTCGTATTTATTTATATTTAACAACAAGTTAATTAATTTTCTATGCTTTCGCATTTTTAGAAAAGGGATTAGCTCTGATAAAATCAAATCATTTGTCACGATAAGATTTTCATCGATCAGAAAATCAAGTTTTTCGAAATTATCTCCGCTCCTGAAATATTCTACCCATGCTGAGGTATCTACTAATACCGACATTGTCGGCCCCTGATTTCATTTAAATCAATGGATAAATCAATTTTCCCTTTAAACTCTTTTAATTCCGAAATCTTTGATTTTCTGACTAAATCTTCTAAGGCGGTAATAATGACCTTTGTTTTGGTATTGATTTGGGTAGCCTTCATGGCTTCATTTAATAATCCCTCGGGCAAATCAAGGGTTGTTCTCATAGTTGGCCTCCTTTATTTATGCATAAATATAACATATTATGCATATAAGGTCAATTGTGATTTACAATGCCGAACGAAAAGCTCAGCACCCTCTACCCGGACAGCCGCTGGCTGACCGGCGTGGATCGGCTGAAGAGTCATGCCGGCCATTACCTTGAACCGGATTTTCCGAGTTCCGAATACACATATGGTATACACATTCATTGTGTGTGGGATAAAATCCAATCACAGGTGTTTGAGGAGCTGTTGCCGGAGTTGCAGGGGCTGAACAGTTTCGACCGCTGGTCGTTTTTGTCTGCTGCCAAGATGATTCAGGATCGATCTGACATGCAGCAATTCGATTTGCAGATCCGTCTGCCGATGCTGGATTATAAGGATGGCTGCTGACATGAAATTGGTTCAACCCATAAGCAATGTTTATAATGAAATGCTCGATCGGGTTGAAGAATGTTCCATTCCGAATATTTAAGGAATTGGCAGTATTGATGCACTGTGATATAAGATAGGTTAACCGGCTGGGATCCAAACCGTTCGGGTTGAATAACCTGCAGGCCCTAGGATGACCCATTCACGTGCAAAAACTGAGACCGGACAAAGGAGAGATGCCCATGGAAGTTGATCAAAAGCTGCTGGCGCCCTGCGGATTATACTGCGGCGTGTGCGGTATGTACTTTGCGACCCGCGATAACAATCAGAAATTCCTGGAACGTTTGCTGACGGTATATCAGGGGAAACTGCCGGGTTTGGAAGAAATGACCATAGAAGATCTCAAATGTGAAGGCTGCCTGTCTGACAGACCCTCCGGCTTTTGCAGTGTGTGCGTCATTAAGAATTGCACCCGGCAAAAGGGGTATGCCGGATGCCACGAATGCGATGGTTTCCCCTGCGCACATATCAAAGAATTCCCCATGCCCGTAGGAAAGAAGGTTATTCTCCGGGCTATCCCCCAGTGGAGAACGAATGGAACTGAACAATGGGTGAAAGATGAGGAAGCACGATATGTCTGCCCGGATTGCGGGCATAAGCTTTTCAGAGGGGCACAACGGTGCAATGTATGTAAGGTGCCGGTTGACCTCGATTAATTTGTGTCCATCCATAAATGGTTTTTGGTCCAAATGAACAGGCTGAACGAATGCAGGTAATCAACAGGGTATTCAATATCGGCATAGCACCCGACATGGCTCCGGAAGAAGCAAAGTACATTGGAATGAGCAATGCAGGCGTGTTTTTTTTTGTTTTATTCGCCATTCCGTTTATCCTTTATTGCACCTTCGAAACCTGGTACCTGATTGTCATTGAAATGTTCGCCTATGCCGGCCTGTTGTGTGTCACGTTCTGGCTCAATAAGATCAAGTGGTACACCTTTGCCCTGGTGTGGTTCGGCTCCGTACTTAACTGGCATCTTATTTTTCTTTCTGTGGCCTTGGGCTGGGATGCCATTGTCCACTTGCTGATTTTTTTCACTGCGGGCGGCGCCATCATGCTGTTTCGACGGCAATCAACCGGTCTAATGGTGATAGCGACCCTCGCGTGTATTGCCTGCTATTATATCGCTCTGGGTTTGTCACGATTGTTTCCTCCCTTATACCGCCTCAGCAATTTTGAATTGACTGTTTTAAACACCAGCATCGAAATTACATTCATCATCCTTATCGTCGTCAATGGTCTGATTGCGCGCTATGGCGCTATTTTAGCAGAAGACCAATTAAAGGAAGAAAAAGCCAAGACCGAGTTTCTGCTGGAAAAAATCAAAAAGCTCGACAATCAGAAAACCATTTTTTTTCAGAACATATCGCATGAGTTCAGGACGCCGCTGACGTTGATCATCGGGCCGATTCAACAGGTTATGTCAGGAAAGTACGGTCCGATAGGACGTGTGCTCAAAGAACAGTTCAAAATCGTTTTAAGAAGTGCAAACCGCCTACTTCGATTGATTAATCAGCTACTGGATCTTTCAAAGCTCGATGCCGGGAAAATGCCGTTAAAAACAAAAACGGTAAACCTTTCTAAGTTGGCTGCTTCTGTGATCGATACATTTCAAACCTATTCAAACAATGCCGGGATAAAAATCAACATGGCTTCCGTCGTGCAGGACATCTTATTTCAGTGTGATGGGGGAATGATAGAAAAAGTGATTTCCAACCTGCTTTCAAACGCGTTGAAATTTACGCCCAAGGGTGGTGAAATTTGTATCGGGATATCTGAAACAAATGACGGACAACAGGTGAATCTTTCGGTGAAGGATACGGGTTGCGGGATTCCTGAAAAAGAAGTGCCGCTGATATTCGATCGTTTTCAACAGGTGGACGGCACCACAACCAGGGAAAAAGAAGGTACGGGAATCGGGCTAAGTCTGGTAAAGGATCTGGTTGGACTGCACGATGGAACGATCCATGTCGAAACCACAGAGGGTTCAGGGAGCGAATTTATCGTGTCGCTGCCCAAAAAAACTCTTTGCGGGGACATGCCCGCTGATGTCCATGACGAATATACGTTGGTGTCCAGCGTCGACATGGCTCAGGCGGCCTTCGACAATTCGAATGAACGTGCAGTGCCAGCCGACAACGATCATACCTTTGAAAAAGAATTCGCAACCATACTGGTTGTCGAGGACAACAAAGACATGAGATCGTTCATCAAGGAGGGGTTCGCGGCCTCCTGCAGGGTCGTGGAAGCCGGAGATGGCGACGAAGGTTTTGAAAAAGCAAAAGAAAACATGCCGGATCTGATCATCAGCGATGTCATGATGCCGAAAATGGACGGCTACCAATTGTGTAAATTCATAAAGGGAGATGAAGCGCTTCAGCACATTCCCGTCATTCTACTGACCGCGAAAGCATCCGAGGAAATGGCGGTCAAAAGCTTGGAAGCCGGCGCACACGATTATGTAACCAAACCGTTTTCCCTCGATGTCCTGAAGGCCAAAGTCGATGGCATTATCTACCGGCAGGAAGAATACGTCCATATGAGCCGGACGGATCATCTTACCAAGTTGCGAAACCGGGAGGGATGGAAACTGGCAGTTCAAAGAGAATTGGATAAGATTAAACGGTACGGCGGCACGGCATCCATCGCATTCATAGATTTGGATAATTTTAAAACCATCAATGACACCTATGGTCACAGCATGGGTGACGGCGTGCTGAAGGTCGTGTCATCCATTATATGTAAAGGGCTTCGTGAAACAGATATTGCGGGCAGATACGGGGGCGAGGAATTCGTGGTCTTTTTTCCGGAAACTCCGAAAGCTGCAGCGGCCGAATGCCTGGAACGGATCTTGTCGAAACTGCGGAACTATCATTTCAAGGAAGATTCACTCCATTGCGCTTTCAGTGCCGGTATCGTGGGGGTCGATCAAGACCGAATGATATCTCTGGCGCAATATGTGTCGAATGCCGACGCCGCCATGTATGCTGCAAAGAAGCGCGGTAAAAATTGCATTGAAGTGCGGGATCAGACGCTATAAAAGATTGTCAGGATGGAGACTTTGAAAGAAATCGTTATTCCAAAAGAGAACGCGGTCTTCTGGATGGACGGCAACGGGCGGTGGCACAACGAACACGGGCCGTTTCAGCACAAGAAACTCATCGACTATTTCAACACGTCCATCGGAAGGGATGCGGGCGGCTTTTTTGTCGGCCAGGAGAGGGGCGACGTGCGTGAAAAGGTCTATTTCCGGTGCGAGGAAACGGCTCTTTTTGCTGTGGATATCGAAGTGGAATCCGTTATGAGGATTCTTTTGAACACCAGGGAGCGAATAAAACTGGATCCGGAAAAACTCTATATCAAGAGCGACTGCCTCTTCATGCACTATCAGGAGACCCTCATCAAGTTTACGGATCGATGCATGCTGCGCCTCTCCGGCAATATCGAAGAGGTTGACGGAACCTACTATTTTCAATTGAAGGATAAAAGATACATCATACCCATCTTGGATTGAGTATCCCATTACCGGAGGAGACCGACGTGTATGCGTTAAATTTTGATCCTGCCGTCTGTGAGGCCTGTGAGGCCTGCGATTGTCTGATGAAGTGTCAGTACATGACATTCGATTTGGAGGAGGCAAAAAGAGAGAAGGCCAAGATCAACAACGGCGAAGATTCCCGGGTACTGACCGGCTGTGCAACCTGCTATGCCTGTGAGGAATACTGTCCCAACGGCAACCATCCTTTCTATCTGATCGTCGAACGCCAGGAGGAAAAGGGCATTCTGCCCTCACCGTCTCCGATTACCCGGCAGCAGATACTTATGATGAAGCCCAAAGGAACCATCACGCCCATGAAAGTGAGCGCACCGGTAATCGACATGTGCTATTTTCCCATGCTGACCGGGAGCATACGGGCGCCGCTCTATGAGAACCCTTCCATCATTGTGGGCAGCGACATTTTCTGCAATATCATGTGGCTTCACTTTGCCCGGAATTCAGTTATTCGTGAACAACTTCCAAGGATCATCGAGAATATCTGGCATTATTATTTAAGGGACAGCGGCGTGGACGAACTGATCTGCTTTCACGATGAATGCTATGCGGCCTTCACCCATCTGGCACCGGCATTCAATATCCCTGTGCCGTTTAAACCGGTTCATGTCTTCGAGTACATCGCCGGTCGGCTGGATGCACTCAAGGACATCATAAAACCCATCAATGCCAGGGTGGCCTATCAGCGGCCCTGTTCCAACCGATTGATTCCGGAGACTCAGCACTGGGTTGATGACATTTTTGCCAAAATCGGCGTGGAGCGGGTTGAGCGAAAGTACGACAGGGAAAACGCACTGTGTTGCGGTCAGGTTTTGAGAGCGCACCAGCGGGAGGAAATGGCGGATGAGATTCAACGCCGCAATCTCGATGATATGCAGGCGGCGGGGGCGGTCTATTGTGTTTTCAACTGTCCGGCATGCATGCTGACACTGGCTGAAAGCGTCGCCGAAAAGGGGATATTTCCGATTCATTTGAGTGATCTTTGCCAGTCCACGCTGAAAGGGGACCCTGCGAAAGGTTAGTTTTATGCCTAACATGCACAAAATTCTCTCGGACATTGTCGGTTCCCGGTTTGTATCCGATTTTCCGGAAGAAAAGTATATCTATTCCATGGATCCGGGAACCATGCCGGCGTGCGAGCCGGATATCGTCGTTATGCCGGGGAGCACCGACGAGGTCCAAAAGATCGTACAGGCAGCCAATACACATGGCGTGCCGCTGGTGCCGTTGGGCGCCGGTCTGACGCTTTCCGGACTGTCGCGGGCATTGAAGGGTGGTATCGTTCTGGACATGAAAAGAATGAACCGGATTCTTGAAATCAATGAAATGAGCCGCTACGCACTGGTGGAAGCCGGAACTTCCCAGGGCATGCTGCAGGCCCATCTTCGAAAACACTTTCCAAACCTCAAGCATTCGGCCCCGGACGCCCCACCGGCGGCCACAGTCGCCGGAAACGTTTCCATCCACGGATCCGGGCATATGTCGCACGCAGGCGGTTTCCATTCCGACATGCTCAATGGGCTCGAAGTGGTTCTGCCCACAGGAGAGGTCGCCCGGATCGGATCATGTGCAATATCACCTTACTGGTTCGCCAGGGCCCCGCTTCCCGACCTGTCCGGTCTTTTTTTGGGGTGGGCCGGGACCACCGGTGTCATCACCAAACTGGCCATAAAACTCTACCCCAGCTATCCCCTGAATGATGTGGGGGTATTCGTGTGCGAAGATGCGTTGATCATGCCGGATATCCTCTACCGGATTACCGGCGCACAACAGGCAGAAGATGTGACCGCCTGGATGACGCCCAAACCGGACTGGGCTGCAGGTTTTCTGCATTGCAATGTCAACTACGGCGCGCAAACGAAAAATGAGCTGATCTGGAAACGAAATCTCATCCGGTCTGCGGTGCAAAACTATATCGATGACAAGAGGGGCGGATTTCTGCCCCTGCCGGGCATGATGAAACAAAGATTCCTGGAAGTTCCTGCCAGGCAACTTTCCCTTTTTGCAGATGTTCGCAAAGGGGGCGGTTTCGAATATGTGGGGGCCATCCTGCCGGTGGGGCTGTTTCCCAAGGCCTATGATCTGGGCCTCGACATAGCAGATAAACTGGGGGTGAGCTATTCCATGGGGTGCCGGATCATCGGTGTCAATCACAGCATGATGTTCTTTTACGCCTATGCATTCAACCGGGCGGATCCTGCCGATGTTGCCCGCGCCCAGAGGGCCCTCGAGGAGACCAACAAAAGGGTGGTTGCCATGGGGGGTATTCCCTGGAAAGCCGAGGCCCCGGCCCAGAAGGAAATCATCCGCAAAATGGACCCCAACACGTTTGACCTGATTCGCCGTATTCGATCGATTCTGGATCCCAATGGAATTATGAACCCCGGCAACTGGGAGGAAGACCGATGAAATACGCGGAAATTCTGCACAGGTGCTTTCGGTGCGGCTATTGCAAACTGCCGGGAAATTACATTGATTTCAACTGTCCGGCCTATATTGCCTTCCGGTTCGAGACCTACTCACCGGGCGGGCGGATGTGGCTCTTGAAAGCCTGGCAGGATAAGAAGCTCTCACCGTCCCGACGTTTCCAGGAGATCCTGTTTTCCTGCACGGCATGCGGGAACTGTGTGGAGCAGTGCCCACTGACCAAGATCAAAGATCAACTGCTTCTGGTGTTTGCTGCCGGTAAAGCAGCTCTGGTGGAGGAAGGAAAAGTGCCGCCACCCGTACGTGACTGCCTGACAAATCTCCAAAAATACGGCAATCCGTATGGCTTGGCCAGAAAAAAAAGAAGCAGCTGGGCTGTGGATAGCGACGTTGAAATATTTTCAGACCAGGAATTTCTTTTTTTCCCCGGAGATGTGGGGGCCTTTGACAGCCGGGGGCAGGAGATTGCCCGTTCTGTTGCAGCGCTGCTCAACCGGCTGGGCGTGTCCTTCGGCATTCTGGGTGACAAAGAAGTGTCAGATGGGAATGAAGCCAATGCCATGGGGGAAAGCGAGCTGTTCCACCTGCTGGCCGAAGAGAACATCAAACATTTCAACGAACTGAATATCAAAAAGATCATAACGCTTTCCCCTCACGGCTTCAATGCGCTGAAAAATGAGTATCCGGTGCTGAGTGGCGTTTACCAGGTGTTTCATTATACGCAGGTTCTGGCGGCTCGTATCGGCAACCTTGGGTTTAAGAATCATCTTTCGAAGGTACAGGTGACCTATCACGATCCGTGTTATCTGGGTCGCCATAACTGGGAGTATCAGTCGGCCAGAAAAATCCTGGCAGCCATCCCGGGTGTGGAGATCAGCGAAATGGACCGGTCCCTGCAGAATTCCCTGTGTTGCGGCGGAGGTGGCGGCAATCTGTTCACCGATATTCTTGGAAACGGGCCGGAGTCTCCCGCACAAAACCGTGTGGCCGAAGCACTGGGCACCGGCGCCGGTATCCTGGCGGTCAGCTGTCCCACGTGTGCGGTCATGCTGGAGGCAGCCGTGAAATCGAACCGTATGGATAAGCGCATCCAGGTCAAGGAGATATCAGAAATCGTCAACGACAGATTGTAAAGGGTTATGCCTCTTTTTCATTCAATTTTTTATTGACGGTTTGTGCAGCCGCCATGAAGGCTGCCCTGAATTTCCTGGCAAATGGGTTGTAACGGTTCATATCCTCAAAAAGCTGCCAGGTATCGTTTTCCACAACCTCGAGTACATGCACCAGCCGCTGGTAGCCTTCGGTATCGATTTCTTTGGGCTTGGCCCCGAACGCAGACAAGGACCGCCCGATAAAATGGGTAAGGGCGAGACTGACGGCGATCTGCTCGTCATGCACTTCGGGTGTCGTTTCAATGGGTTGGAGCCCTTTAGATGACAGGTAGGATTTTATTTTCCGATAGACCTGTTGCTGTATTCTTGTATTGCACAGAACGATCTTTCTCCCTTCGAGAGAATCGGAGGCGCTGTCAGGTCCAAACATGGGATGGGTTGCCAGAATCGATACATGGCCGGGCAGAATTTCTTTCATTAGCTTTACAGGATACATCTTAACCGAGCAGACATCGATGACTAGGGCTCCTTTTTTCAACAACGGAGCGATCTGAGCGAGTTTTTTCTTAAAAACCGATATAGGAACAGCCAGAATCAGAATATCCTGGCGGCAGGCTTCTGCCAAGGATACGGCAGCAGCGCCCATTGCAATGATTTCAGATGCATTGGCGCCCGAATCGTAAACAAACACGTCAAGGTCCTGTGCCAGATATTTTGATGTGAGTTTCCCAAACCGGCCGAAACCGACAATACCGATCATCATACCCTTATCATCCTTTCAAATCACGGTTCATTGACGGTAAAAGCGACGGTATGCCTTCGATGATCATTTTACGCATACAGCGTTCCAAAGACATCCCAGAAATTCGGGAACGATTTTTCGACACATATGGGGTTCTGGATATCGATTCCCGGTGTTACCAGCCCCGCCATGGCAAAGCTCATGGCAATGCGATGGTCATTATACGTTTCAATGACGGCATCATGCGGTGTACCGCCTTCGATGCTCACTTCATCATCGGTGCAGGACGCTTGGATGCCCATTTTATTCAATTCCCGAACAACGGCTGCCAGGCGGTTACTTTCTTTTTCCTTTAGATGGGCGACGTTTTTGATGACAGTGGTTCCTTTTGCAAAGGCAGCGACAACGGCCAGCGTGGGAACCATATCGGGAATGTCTGCCATATCCGCATGGATTGCCGACAGCGGTCCCCCCATCACCCGGATGCCGTTTTTTTCGTGAACCGCTCGACACCCCATGGATTCGAGCAGCGAAACGATCCGGATGTCACCCTGCAGGGAATTACGGAAAAGCCCTTTAACTTTGATGTCTGCGCCGGTTATGGCTGCCGAAGCCCAGAAATAACCTGCTTGTGACGCATCAGGTTCCACCGTATAGGAACCTGATCGATACAATTTCAGTTTGTCCACTCTAAAAGCCTGATAACCCTTCCTTTCCACAGGGACACCGAATTGTTCCATTACGGCCACGGTCATATCGATATAAGGCCTGGAAACAGGTCCTTCAATGAGCTGGATGTCCACGCCGTTTTGAAGAAAAGGGGCGATGAGGAGTATCGCGGAAAGAAATTGGCTGCTTTTGCCGCAGCGAAGCTTGATGCGGCCGCCCGCGCCCGTCCCTCCCTGCACTTCGACAGGAGGACAGCCGTTTTTGTTGATGCTTTTTGCGCATATACCGAGCTGCATCAAAGCGTCGAGCAGGTCTTCCATGGGGCGCGCATGCATCCGTTGTGTCCCTTGAAGCGTGTATCTTCCTTTGCCGAGACCGGAAAGCGCGGTCAAAAAGCGCATGGACGTGCCGGAGTTGCCTAAAAAAATCGGTCGCTCACAAGGGGCGGGTTTGCCGGCGCAGCCGTAAACGATGATATCCTCTTTGACTTCCTCGAGTTGTATGCCGAGTTGTTTGAGCGCATTCATGGTGAACCGGGTATCTTCACTCTTAAGACAGTTTCTGATGCGGCAACCCCCATCGGAAAGCGCCGATGCGATGAGTATCCTGTGTGAATAACTTTTAGAACCCGGCACAATGATTTCGGCAGAATGGGGTTTATATGGTTGTATTCTCATTATCCGTGATCGTTGATTCGCCGTTCTGAAAACTGTTCAAGATATCCTCTGATATCGGTGATGGGGATATTCTCGACGATGGCACGGCCGAGCCCCTGCAGCAGGATAAAGTGCATTTGATCGGATTCGCGTTTTTTATCTTTTTGCAGCGCATCCCATATGGATTCATTTTTCATCCGGGATCGGACCGGCAGCAGATATCTCTGCAGCAGATTTTTAAATCTTAGGTGATCTTCTCGGGTCAAAAGGCCTTTTTGGACCGAGATTGCCGACGCAAGGACCATGCCGAGGCTGACGGCTTCTCCATGGGAGACACCCGTAGTCTTCTCAATGGCGTGTCCGAAGGTATGGCCGAAGTTGAGTTTTCGCCGCTCTCCTTTTTCTTTTTCGTCTTTGCCGACGACCGAAGCCTTTATCTTTACGGATTCATAGATAAGTTTTTCAAGGACATCCATCTCAAGAGATAGTGCTTTAGCATGGTTGGCTTCAAGAAACAAAAACATCTCATAATCGGCAATGGCCGCATGTTTGATAATCTCCGCAAATCCGCATGAAATTTCTTTTTTCGGCAGCGTTTTTAACAGGGATAAATCGCAGAGAACGAATTTCGGTTGGTTAAAGACGCCGACCATATTTTTATAGCCGCTGAAATTGACGCCGTTTTTGCCGCCGACGCTCGCGTCGACTTGTGCAAGGAGCGTTGTGGCAACATAACCGAATCCAACTCCTCTCATATAGGTCGAGGCCACGAATCCGGTAATGTCACAGACAATCCCTCCGCCGATACCCACCAAAAACGTTGATCGATCCGCTTTCAGTTGAATGAGACGATCGTATATGGTTGCAACGGTACGGAGGGTTTTGACCTCCTCGGTCATTCCGATTTGAATCACGTCAAAGGGAGGAAACTCTTTCCCATAACGGTTCCATACGTTTGTATCCGTAATGATAACGGTAGATGCGGCAGGAAGATAATGCGCTAGGTTCCGCATGCTTTCGCCGACAAAGATGGTTGCGTCACCCGTTCTGCCCTTTATATGAATTGTTTTCACGAGAAAGGCTCCTGAATCTTGTCGAGGGTGTTGGGAATTGGATTATCATATAAGCGTGTTTGATGATATTGCCGTATTTTTTTATCGGCGTCCAGCAGCAATTGCCGGGTCGACTCGAATGAGATGCACTCATCCGTTATGGACACACCGTATTTCAGGCGCGATAAATCTCCGGTAAATTTCTGGTTGCCTTCATGGAGACTGCTTTCAAGCATCAACCCCATGATCGCATCGTTTCCATTGATATATTGATGAATGACGTTTTTCCACACCACGGCTTGCCCTTGAAATTTTTTTTTGGAGTTGGCGTGTGAACAGTCAACCATGATGCCCTCCGGCAGGTTTTTGGATACCAGTTCAAGACGCGCTTCCTCGATGCTCAACGCATCATAGTTGGGCCGTTTCCCGCCTCTCAATACAATATGTCCGCAGGTATTTCCGGCTGTTTTGATGATGCATGTCCGTCCTTTCTGATCGATTCCGAGGAAACTTTGAGGTGCCCTCGCCGCCACCATCGCATTGATGGCGGTGGAAAGATTGCCGTCGGTGGCATTTTTAAACCCCACCGACATGGACAACCCGCTGGCCATTTCACGATGGATTTGGGATTCGGTTGTCCGTGCGCCGATGGCCGCCCAACTCACAAGATCGTCCACATACTGGGGTGTAATGGTTTCCAGAAATTCAGTTGCAGTCGGCAAACCCATCTCCGCGATGCGAAGTAAAATCCTTCTGGCTTTACGCAACCCTTTCTGTATATCGCAGCTGCCGTCCAGATTTGGATCATTGATAAGACCTTTCCATCCAACGGAAGTCCGCGGTTTTTCAAAATAGACGCGCATGATGATAAAAAGCGTCTTTTCAACGGATTGGCGCAACGCATTCAATTTTTCGGCATATTCGTAGGCAGCCGCCTCATCGTGAATCGAACAGGGGCCCACGATGACCAGCAACCGATTGTCTTCACCCCGGAGAATTTTTTCGATACCGTTGCGTCCGTAAAGAACGGTTTCCGTGGATTTTTCACTCGCCGGAAGTTCCTGCTTCAGCGCAATGGGTTCCAAGAGGGCTACATAATCCTCTACTCTTAAATCATGTGTTTGCGGCATTGTCTTTCACCATTCCGTTAAGCCAAAAAAGTCCATGGGGCGTTTTCCCACAGCTCAAGAAATAAAAAAGCCGTGGGTTTCGACCTGCCCACGGCTTTTTGCGCTTGATATGTGTTAAATCTTCTCAGCGCACCTCAGGCAGGCCGGTTTGGTAATAAAACCGGAAATAATAATAATAGTTGCCTGAGTAGTCTTTGATCACTGAGAATCCTTTGCAAATGTGTTGTGCCCGTTTACAGTAGCAATAAAAGATTGTCAAGCGCTTTTTATGACGCCATAAATTTTCATGCTAAAACACGCACAACGAAGCATGAAACAAACTCTTGATTTTCATAATCAGTTAAATCTATTCCATAGGAGTCCGTTTCCAATGGCGGGCTAGATGGTGAAACATTTAATATGTTTGCCTAATTATCAATTGTCAACGAATTTACAGGACACAACATTAGAAATAATAGGCATATATACCACAATTCAAGCGGGCAGGTAAATCATGATAAATGAAAAGATCAGAAGAATCGCGGAGAAAATAGCGGCGGGCGGTAAAAACGTTATCTTTACCGGGGCGGGGATTTCAACAGAAAGCGGGATTCCCGATTACCGGAGCCAGGGGGGGATCTGGGATAAGTTCCGTCCGGTCTATTTTGATGAGTTTATGTCTTCAATCGATTCCCGCATTGAATACTGGCAACGGTGGGTGGAACTCTATGACGATCTGGCCCGGGCGAAACCCAATGCCGGTCATCTTTCCATTGCCGAACTTTATCGAATGAACCTGATTGAAACGGTTATTACGCAAAATATCGATGGATTGCATCAGGCATCGGGGATTCCCGATGCTTCCGTTATCGAGCTTCACGGGAATACGTGCAGGATACGATGCATGTCGTGCAGCAGGATTTCCACCAAAGAGGCGGCATACAAAAGGGTCACGGAGGGAGATACGGCGCCTGAATGTGACTGCGGCGGATACTTGAAACCCGATACCGTATCTTTTGGTCAATCCATGCCTATGGACAAGGTGAATCTGGCGGTGGAATTGTCTCAAGGAAGTGATTTCTTCATGGTGGTGGGATCGACGCTCGTGGTTCAGCCGGCGGCCCACATGCCGATTTATGCCAAGCAAAACGGGGCATTTTTGGCCATTGTCAACTTGTCGAAGACCCCCTGCGATGCCATGGGTGATATTCTCGTTAATGAAAAAGCCGGTGAGGCGCTGCAAGCTATTGTGCAGGAAGTTAAAACCCTGCATGAAATTTGATTCGAAGTAAAATACAACCCTCGGATGCCTTGCCTATGAAAGTCTCCGACGCGCGCAAGATAGAACGTTATATAGGAAGGGATGGTGATTTTTCGGGGCGTCAAACAGGTCCGGCGCCCAAGGACACCCCGCCCGTTGTCATGTATTCGATGGGATGACCACGTATTTTGCAACGACCGAATTTTCACCAATCCTGCTTACCTCTGTAAGCCTGAGATCCATCGAAATATCGTCCGAAAAGAGGGAGATGCCGGCCCCGAATACGATGGGGCAATATGTCAGGATCAGTTCGTCGATGAGACCTTCCATGGCAAACAGAGAATTAATCGTTGCACCGCCGATCAGAACGGCATGATCGGCACCGGTAGCTTCCAGATCTGCCAGGATCTTTTTGGGAGGGGCGTTGGTAAAAACGAGATTGTCTGTCTCGGATTTTCTATGCGGGTTTCGGGTCAGGACGATATTTTTTCGATCCGGCAAGGGTTTTCCGATGGTATCATATGTTTTGGATCCCATAATGATTACACCGGCGTTCATCGTGATATCTTTGAACATTTTTTTGTCCGCTTTTTCGGTCCAGTCAGGAAAGTGATTCGCATGTTTGGCGATCTTTCCATCCACCGTCAGCGCCATCAGCAGTGTTACTTTCATTTCATATAACAGCCCAATTGTGAAATAATTTTCTCATAAATTTTCATGCTCGGCCGCGCACAACGAAGCATGAAATAATAATTTTTATTGAAATGTCATAGCTATCCTCTAAATATTAAGCATGAAAATTCAGATCGCCCTGTTTGGTATGTTTATTGCTATAAAGTAACTGTATCGGAAAAAGGTTCATGTCTAAAACTTTCAAAAAAGATGAAGGGTATGCGTTATGCAAAAGCACATGAACAGATACAACGGCCTTGGGCGCTTAATCGAAAGGCACAGACAATTGTTCCGAATTCCTGAGAATTTAAATTTTTATTCAAAAGAAGATTTGCTTGTTGCCGAGAGAAAGTTTCTAAAATTCGTGCTCCTAAACGGGGAGGTTGCATCTGCCCGGCAGGCTGACGACACCTGTTTCAACGGTTCTCAATAGCCTTTACCAATCAACAGGATCGGGTATCGCTGTAAGGTTTCGACTGAGCTTAGGCCGAAGTCTGATAAATACGTGACCGTATTTACGAATCGATGGACTATCCTGCCGTCTGCCGCTCGCTATGCCTTGCCAAGCCAAAAATTTCCTGAACAAGGTCTTTCCGCTGCTGAATTCCGAGAATCCCGGCAGCGGCATCTGTTATGGATTCTATTTTTATTCCGGTATGGTATACATGGCCGCCGGACAAATATTTGTCCAACACCCAGACAACCCATCCGTTGAAAACGATGCTTCTGCCCATCATGATAGTTACGGACACGAGTGCATCAGGAGTAAAAAAGTGTTTGGACTGAAGGCGCAGTCCTTCGATGGAGATTTCAATGACATCCACCGGGAACACAGTTTCAGCGATATCCACTTCTGCAGGGAATAATACTTCATGCCGGGCGTGTTTCCTTAATTCTTCCATTTTATCCTTTATATCCAATGAAAACATTCTAAGCATCACCGAATGAGACCGGATTTTGCGTAAGAACTGCGGATTAGTCTTCCTGAAGCTCCTTGATGTCGGCATAGCAATCGAGCGCTTCAGGATTGTTTAATGCATCTTTATTTGACACGGGTTGATTTTGAATTATTTTTTTGACGGCGATTTCGACTTTTTTCATATTAAGCGTGTAGGGAATATCCGCAACTTGAATAATTTTGGCCGGTATATGCCGCGGAGAGGCGTTTGAACGAATCGTTTGCCTTATTTTTTGTTTAATCGATTCAGTCAATTCAAATCCTTCAGCCATTTTAACAAATAAAATAACCCGGACATCATTTTTCCAATCCTGTCCGACAACGACGCAGTCTGCAACTTCATCGATCTGATCCATCTGGCGGTAGATTTCAGCGGTACCGATTCTAACGCCACCGGGATTCAGGGTGGCATCAGACCGGCCATACATGATTACCCCGCCCCGATCCGTAATCATAATATAATCCCCATGTCGCCAGGTATTGGGATACACGTCGAAGTAAGCGGCATGATACTTTTCAAAATTCGGATCATTCCAAAAATAGATCGGCATGGACGGAAAGGGAGCCGTACAAACGAGTTCCCCCTGTTGATTAATGACGGATTTACCCTTTTCATCAAAAGCCCGGACGCGCATGGCAAGACCCCTGCACTGCAGTTCACCGGCATAGACAGGGCTGATCGGGTTTCCGAGGGCAAAGCATCCGTTGAGATCGGTTCCACCGGCAATGGAGGCAAGTTGAAGATCCGATTTAACCGCATCGTAAATAAATTCAAAGCCTTCTACAGAAAGCGGTGACCCGGTGGATAAAACCGCCCGAAGCGGCTTAAGGTCATAGGTTTCGCCGGGTTTTAGACCGGAGTTTTGAAGTGCTGCAATATATCCGGCGCTTGTGCCGAAAACCGTAATTTTTTCATCCTGGGCCATTTGCCACAGAACATCGGGTGAGGGGTGAAACGGATTCCCGTCGTACAGAACGAGGGTGGCGCCTACCGCCAAAGAACTTATCAGCCAGTTCCACATCATCCAGCCGCAGGTGGTAAAATAAAAAATCGTATCTTCCCGCTTCAAATCCGTGTGCAGCATGAGCTCTTTTAAATGGTGAACCAGAATGCCGCCGGCGCTTTGAACCATGCATTTGGGAAGGCCGGTGGTTCCCGAGGAGTACATAATATAGAGCGGGTGATCAAAAGGGAGTTGCTCAAATTGAATGGATAGATCATCATCAGGGGATCGAAACGCGCTGTAAAGGACGGCATTGGGGATGCCGGCAATATCGGGCGTTTCAGTTGTATAAGGGACGACAACCAATTTTTGAATGGAAGGCAGTTCCTTAAGGATATTGGCAATACGTTCCAGGGAACCGATTTTTTTTCCTTTGAAGAAATAGGCGTCAGCCGTAAACAAAATCTTGGGCTGAATTTGGCCAAACCGGTCCAACACCCCTTTGATGCCGAAGTCGGGGGAACACGAAGACCAGGTGGCCCCCATGCTTGCAGCAGCTAGCATGGCAATGATTGTTTCGGGCATGTTCGGCATGAACCCGACGACCCTGTCTCCTTTCTTAACGCCGGCAGCTTTTAACGATTTTGCGATACGCGCCACCTCATCGTAGAGTTCGCGGTAAGTCATCTTCCGGGCGACCCGGCTTTCACCGTTAAAAATCAATGCCGTGCGATCATCTCGATAACGGAGCAGGTTTTGCGCAAAATTCAGCCGGGATCCTGAAAACCACTTGGCGCCCGGCATTTTGCCAAGGTCGTCCACGACTTGAGCATACGGTTTTGAGGCGATAATATCTGCAAAATCCCAAAAAGTGGCCCAGAATTCGGGGATATTTTCAGTGGACCATTCATAAAGTTCTGCATATGTATGAAAGTTTTCATTAAACCGTTTGTTGACGATGTTCAGGAATCGATACATGTTGGACTGTCTGATTCTTTGCTCGGAAGGTGTCCACAATCGTTTGGCCATATCTTTGTTCCTTTGCTTTATGGCTGCTAAAGTGCGTTATTGATGTTAGGGGTTGCAATCCGGACAAATAGACCTAATATAATAACAGCAATAGGTATATTTTACAAGATAGAGAAGCCATTTTTCAAGATCGGGT
>CAYTAQ010000049.1:0-25988 GCA_964435695.1 uncultured Desulfobacterales bacterium
AAATAGGGTGTTGATGCTGGCACACTTGCGGAAAAGACCGGGTTTAATCTTAAAAAGATTGCGAACATGGTAATGATTTTGAAAAAGAAGGGACTGGTAAAGAGTCCGAAAAAGGGCATTTATGTGAAGGCGTAGCATGCTCCACATAGTGAACTATGAAACGCAGCCCTCGCGTATTTCTATATTTCAGCTTACTCTGATTTACCCAGATATCTATATTATTTGTTGGGTATAGAGTTGGGTATTATATTATTAAAGAAGAAAAATGGCCTATGAGAAACATTCATAAGCCATTGTTTTTATTATGGTACGCCCGGCGCGACTTGAACGCGCGACTTTCAGCTCCGGAGGCTGACGCTCTATCCACTGAGCTACGGGCGCATGCGGCAAAACTAATGAAACATGTTGAGGATGTCAAGTGAATTAGGTGATAACTTTTTGCCTATATCCAAAACCGGGTCCTTTGGGCCGGGACAGAGATAGATCGCTCTGCCTTGGCGGTTGTGGGCTTGAAAATCATAAATTTCAAACACCAAATCTCAAAAATCAGATTTGTTATTTGTAATGCCCATATGTGCCAGCGCTTTCTTGGCCTCTCCCACAACATAAAGCGAACCGGCGATGCAGATGACATCATCAGGCTGAGCGTTTTTAACTGCATATTTTACGGCACTTTCCACATCAGGCAAAATGACGATATCGTCTGACAGATGCCGGGCTTCTTCAAGGAGTTGTTCCGGTTCCAGACCGCGGTCGATTATGGGGCGGGTTAAGATAACCTTGGAGCTTGCCGGAACAAGGGATTGCAGCATGGCTTTATAAGGTTTGTCATCCAGCATGCCGAGAACGATGGTGACGCGCCTGTTGTTCATCTCGACGGATAAAAATTTTGCCAGGTTGCGTGCGGCCATCAGGTTGTGGGCGCCGTCAAGGATAATCATGGGTGTGTCGCAACCAACTTCAAGCCTTCCCGGCCAATGAATATGGCTGATGCCCTGCCGTGAGCTGTCTTCAGTAATGGATGCACCCTTTTGGCTCAGCACCTCACAGGTTGCCAGAGTTATGGCGGCGTTATCCACCTGATGCCGTCCGATGAGGCTGGTTTTCAGGTTTTTCCAATTGTTTTTCAGGCCGTAATAGTTGAAGATGCCGCTTTGATCTCGGCGAACGCGGAAGTCTTTTCCCAAACGGAAAAGAGGTGCTGATTTGGCCATGGCAATATTGTTGATGACTGTGAGCGCCTGTTTCTGACGGATGCCGGTGACCACCGGAATATTTTTTTTGATGATGCCGCCTTTTTCACCGGAAATCTCTGCAATGGTATTCCCCAGATAAAATTTGTGTTCTAGGGATATGTTTGAAATCACACAAACAGAAGGCTTGATGATATTGGTGGCGTCAAGCCGGCCGCCCATACCGGTTTCAATGACCCCCCAGTCTACATTTTTTTCGGAAAATTCATGGAGTGCCATGGCGGTGGCGAATTCAAAAAAGGTCGGTTCCCTTGATCCGTAATGGACGCGTCGCACGGCGTTATAGGCTTTTAAGACACGGTTGTCCGATATTTCCTTGCCGTTGATCTGGATGCGTTCATTGAATTTTACGAGATGAGGTGATGTATAGAGCCCGACGCGATAGCCGGAAGCTTTCAGTATCGATGCAATGCCGGATGCGATGGATCCCTTGCCGTTGGTTCCGGCGATATGAATACTCTTAAACCTGTTCTGCGGATTCCCCAGCCCTTTCAATATGTTCCGGATGGTGGAAAGGCCCAGTTTGATGCCGAACCGTTGGAGGTTGAACATATTTTTAAGACAGGCTTCGTATTTGCTGAGCATCGCCATAATATCATTTCCCAAAAAAAACCCGGCAGGTTTTGCAGTCCTACCGGGTTGTGTATAAATGCTATGGAAAACTATCTGAATCTATGTCTTGAAGCCGCAATCCTTTGACGTCTTAATGCTTCGCGCTGTTTGCGCCGTCTGTATTCACTGGGCTTTTCATAACTTTTTTTCAGTTTCAACCGTTTAAACAGCCCGTCATTTTGAATCTTTTTCTTTAAGATCCGCATTGCTTTTTCAAGATCATTGTCATAAACCTTTACTTCAATAGCCTTCAACCCTCATCGCCCCCTTTTTTTCACCAGAATATCGACAATATCCTTAAATGGCTTATTCAATTATTTAATCAAAGAACAGAGATCAATAAACATAAATTTAAACAAATGCAAGCAAAAAATTGGGGACCGGTTTTTAGGAAAAAATGGTTTCCCTAAAAAGCCGGCCCCCTATCGCTTTGTTTTACACCCTATTTGATTTACAGCTTTGACAGCAGCTCTGCGGTAACAGCTTTAACGCTTGGTTCGCCATTGAGCGTGATATACTTGATGCCGGTGCCTTTCTCTGCAAGGTCTCTAAAGTAATAGGCAGATGCCAGGGTTCCTGTATTGTCGTCATAATAGATGCCATGGCGTTTGTTTATGGCATCTTCATCCTGGTCATCCGACCGGGTTTTAAGTTCCCCGCCGCAGACGCGACATTTGTCATCCGTCGGCTTAATGGCATCAATATAGATGTTGTTGGGATGATTGTTGTCATTGACGCACAATCTTCTTCCCATAATTCTGTTTTTGGCGATTTCACGGTCCAGCAGGATTTCAATCACGATGTCAAGACCCATGCCGGCTCCTTTCAGCGCTTCATCGAGCTTGATGGCCTGATTTTTATTTCTGGGAAATCCGTCCAGCAACCACCCTTTTTTGCAGTCATCTCTCTTGAGTCGATCCAGAATCATGGGGATGGTAATTTCATCCGGTACCAGGTCGCCTTTGTCGATATAGGCTTTTGCTTTGGCGCCCAGTTCGGTTTTATTGGAAATGTTTTCCCGAAAAATTGCACCGGATTCAATATGCGGCGTATTGTATTTGTCCTTTAGAATCGCACCCTGTGTGCCTTTGCCGCTGCCGTTCGGCCCGAAAAACAAAATGTTCATATCGTTCTCCTTTCCTTTAATGAGGGAATCTATTGGTATATGTCAATTTAAACGAATTCATCCCTATACAAATGAACTGACAATGTCAAGTTTAATACTTTTGGTATGGGCTATCAAGAATTGATCATGAACTTCGAATTTCGGATTCATTACCCTAATTTTAATTTTTTTGTGTTTTATGGCAATATCTTTTCAACCACTCTTTTTACCACCGGCGATATCCCTTGCCAGGGTTAATGCGTCATCTCTGGTGAGGATATGACCGGCGAGACGAGCTTCTGCCACACGTGATAGAATGGTTTTAAACATCGGTGACGGCTTCAGATGCAGCACCGCGATGAGGTCCCGGCCGGAAATGATCGGTGCATCTGATCGAAGCGGAAGATACCGGGTAAAATATTGATGAATCAATTCCTTGATAAAATGTATGAATTTATTTTTGCCGCCGTCTTCGAAGGCCTCTTTTTTGGCCTGAAAATCTGCGACAGCATGCAACAGGACATCTAAAGCGTTCTCCTCGCACTTCATAAAAAATCTGGCAATGCCTCTATTGGTCAACGCTTGATTCTGTCTGGCGATAAACAGCGAAAGCGGGCGAAGATGGTTGCGGACCATAAAAACAATGTAATGGATTTCATGATTGGAGAATCTCAGCCTTCTGCCGATTTCCCCGGCCAGGATCGAACCGGTTTTTTCGTGCCCCCAAAAATGGATATTGCCGGAGCCGTCTCGGGCTTCACACAAGGGTTTTCCGATATCGTGCAGCAGCACGGCCCATTTTAACAGGATTTTTTTTCGATGGCCGAGCCAATGATTCAGGGGGGCCGCATATTCAGGAAGTTGCGAACCAACATTCTTCAACAAAATCTCCAGGGCGCAAAATGCCCTTAACGTGTGCTCCAGACCATCGTATGCATGGTGCCGGTTCCGGCAGCAGCTTCTCAGAGCGCCGATTTCGGGCAGCAATTCAAAAAGAAGTCCTGATGCTTTCATCTGGTTGATGAAGGTGAAGGAATCCGGAATCGAAAGGATTTTAAAGACCTCGTCTCTGATGCGTTCCCCCGCGGTAAGGTGAATCAGGTGTGCATCTCTTTTGATGCAGGAATCTGTGGATGGATCCAGTCTAAAATCAAGGGATGCGGCGAGCCGGTATGCTCTCAGGAGCCGAAGAGGGTCTTCCTTGAAAATCGAGGCCGACACCATTCGAATGCAACGTTTTTTGAAATCGTCAAGGCTCCCTGAAATATCGATAAGTTTTTCGGTTGCCGTTTCGTACGCCAGAGCATTGATGGTAAAATCGCGATGAATCAGATCTTCTTCAATAGAGCCTCCTTTCATGGCGGAGATGTCACACAGGGTGTTTTTGAAAACGACCCGTATGAGTTGCTGACCGGATTTGCCCATGAAAACAAGTCGGCCGTTTTGATGCGTTGCGATTTCTCCGGCGTATGCCAACGGGTTTTCCTTGACGACGATGTCGTAATCCAATGGTTTTCTGCCGAGGAGCGCATCTCTTAAAGAGCCTCCCACCAGGTAAACACCTTTTTTTTTAGGAATAAATGATGTGTCAAAAGAGATCATAACACATTAACTTTATATGTTATTTTATATATCCGTCAACATTCAATTTCCTGACGGCTGCCGAAAGGACTTGACAGGGTTAAAATGATGAATTATTTATACCCGTCAATTAAGGTATGACTATAAAAAAATTCAAAAAGCACTCATATATTCCTCGTGTATCCAGCAGACCATAAAACCACCTGATAGATAGATCGATTTATATTTCAGATATCAATATGCTCTGCAGTTCAGTTTCGAATCCTGGTTATTAAAAACCGGAATATCATGATGCTTAAACGATATTGAATTTGATAAGCATCGTTCATAAAATGCTTGCGATAGGTGAAACCGGATAGAAATGGAAAGGGCTTATTTTTTATGGAACATTTAAAAGGGGTAAATACTAGATGAATATCGTTGAACTCAAAGAACAAAAAATTAGCAAATTGGCCAAAATGGCAAAAGATCTGAACATTGACGGCGCCGCCGGTATGCGAAAGCAAGAGTTGATTTTTGCGCTGCTCCAAGCACAAATTGAGAAAAATGGATTGATTTTTGGTGAAGGTACGCTCGAAATTTTACCGGACGGCTTTGGTTTTCTGCGGGCGCCGAATTACAATTACCTACCGGGACCGGATGATATCTATGTTTCACCTTCCCAGATACGCCGCTTCAATTTACGAACAGGTGATACGGTTTCAGGCCAGATTCGACAACCCAAGGAATCGGAGCGGTATTTTGCCTTGCTTAAAGTTGAAGCGGTGAATTACGAAGACCCGGAAGTGGCAAGAGAAAAAATACTGTTCGATAACCTGACGCCCCTATATCCGGATAAAAAGATCAACCTGGAAACAGATTCGGAGAACTATTCCACCCGAATTATGGATTTGATGACGCCCATTGGTTTCGGTCAGCGCGGATTGATTGTCTCTCCACCCAGATCCGGGAAAACCATGCTGCTCCAGTTTATTGCAAACAGTATTGTCGCCAACCATAAGGACATTGTGCTTTTTGTGCTTTTAATCGATGAACGTCCTGAAGAAGTCACCGACATGCAACGTTCGGTGAAGGGAGAGGTGATCAGTTCCACCTTCGACGAACCTGCGGAACGCCATGTTCAGGTCGCTGAAATGGTCATAGAGAAGGCCAAAAGGCTGGTGGAGCACAAGAAAAACGTCATCATCCTTTTGGACAGTATTACGAGGCTCGCCCGGGCATACAATTCCGTCATGCCCCCCAGCGGGAAAATACTTTCCGGCGGTGTTGATTCAAATGCGCTTCAACGCCCCAAACGATTCTTCGGCGCCGCCAGAAATATTGAGGAGGGTGGAAGTCTTACCATCATTGCCACAGCACTTGTCGACACCGGCAGTCGTATGGACGAGGTGATATTCGAAGAATTCAAAGGAACGGGAAACATGGAAATTCAACTGGATAGACGGCTTGCAGATAAGCGTATGTTCCCGGCCATTGATATCAATAAATCCGGAACTCGCAAGGAAGAACTTCTGCTTGATGATAGCACATTAAATCGGGTATGGATATTGAGAAAACTGCTGTCATCATTAAATCCTGTGGATTCTCTACAATTTTTACTTGAAAAAATGAACGGAACAAGAGATAATAAAAATTTTCTAGATTCTATGAATGCATAGAAATCAAAAAACAGAAGCTATTTAAGCGTCATAAACAGACAGGGGGTTGAAATTAAAATGAAAACCGACATCCATCCAGCATATGCAGACACGGTCATTAAGTGCGCATGCGGCAACACCATTGAAGTGGGATCCACCAAAGAAAATATCAGTGTTGAAATTTGTTCGAAGTGCCATCCTTTTTTTACGGGAAAACAGAAGCTTATTGATACGGCCGGGCGTATTGAACGGTTCAGAAGAAAATATGAAAAATTTCAGAATCAGAATGATAATGCCTAGCATATTTTTGCCTATGATTTGTCAATAGCGTCCAAGGTGTGCCAATCCGTAAATGGCCGCCAACCAAAAAATGTGAAATGACGTCAAAACACGAAATCTTCGGTTTTTCGTGTTTTTGTCTTTAAGGCATGCATATCCATGTTTGAAAAATTACATGATGTTGAAAAACGGTTTCAAAAGATCGAACAATTATTGAGCGATCCCAAGATCATACAGGACCGGGAGGCATACCAGAAGTATGGGCGGGAACATGCCGATCTCCATAAGGTTGTAACGGCCTTCAGGGAATATCAAAGAGTGAGTTCAGAAATCGATGACAGCCTGGAGCTTTTAAAGGACAGCGATCCTGAAATCAGCCAATTGGCGAGCGATGAAATTGATCAACTGATGGGAAAAAAAGAGGCGCTTGAAAGTGAACTCAAGACGCTTCTCATTCCCAAAGACCCCCTTGATGATAAAAACGTCATTCTTGAGATCCGGGCCGGAACCGGCGGCGAAGAGGCGGCGCTGTTTGCCAATGATCTTTTTAAGATGTACTGCAGATATGCCGAAAACACGGGATGGCAGATAGATATCATGAATCACCATGAAACAGGTGTCGGCGGATTAAAAGAGGTTGTGGCAATGGTCAAAGGAAAAGGGGCTTACAGCCGGTTGAAATATGAAAGCGGCACACACCGCGTTCAGCGTGTCCCGATAACGGAAACACAGGGCAGGATACACACGTCCGCGGTTACCGTTGCGGTTTTGCCCGAAGCCGAAGAGGTGGAAGTGGACATAGACCCCAATGACCTGAAAATCGATGTTTACCGATCCACCGGACCGGGCGGCCAGTCGGTCAACACCACGGATTCAGCCGTGCGCATCACCCATCTTCCGACAGGCGTTGTGGTGACATGTCAGGATGAGAAGTCCCAGCATAAAAATAAGGCCAAGGCCATGAAGGTTTTGAGAGCCCGTCTGTTGGATGCCATGATAAGGGAGCAGAACGCCAAGCGATCCGAAGAGCGAAAGAGCCAGGTCGGCAGCGGCGACCGCAGCGAACGTATCCGGACGTATAATTTTCCTCAAAGCCGGATGACGGATCACAGAATCGGGCTGACCCTGTATAAACTTGAAACCATATTGCAGGGTGATATCAGCGATATTATCGACGCTCTGATAACCTTTTATCAGACCCAGGCATTACAGAATGATGAATCGAGAAACCAGCAGCGAAGATCCATGGACCATTCTTAAACTCCTCAAATGGGCTACCGATTATTTTAGAGACAATGAAATAGACGACCCAAAGCCCTCGGCTGAAATTCTTTTGGCTCAAAGCCTCCATCTCAGGCGAATCGATTTATACCTTCAACACGACCGTCCGCTTGAGAAGAGAGAGCTTGCGGCTTTTAAAATTCTGCTCAAACGAAAACAGAAGCGGGAGCCGGTGGCATACATTGTCGGCCACAAGGAATTTTGGTCCATGCCGTTTACCGTTACCCATGATGTCCTTATTCCCAGACCTGAAACCGAATGCCTTTTAGAGGTGACGCTGGATATTGTCAACGCAACCGGCGGAGGAGAAAATATTCGTGTGCTGGAACTGGGAACCGGATCCGGAGCATTGATCATCTCACTTGCTTCCCAGAAAAAAGAAAATGATTACTATGCTTCGGATATTTCGGAAAAAGCCCTTGCCGTTGCCAAGCAGAATGCCGTCACGCATGGCCTGAATGGTATTCATTTTTTTGCCGGAGACTGGATGGAGCCTTTGACGGCCAAGAAGCGGTTTTTCGATGTGATCGTTTCCAATCCGCCGTATATACCGAGCCGTCAGATTGCATCCCTCGCGCCTGAGATTTATCGATATGAACCTTTGGTGGCGTTGGATGGGGATGAAGATGGGCTTAAATGTTTGAGACACATCGTTCAAAACGCATGGGCGTATTTGAAACCCCATGGCTGGCTTGCATTGGAAATCGGCTACGATCAGAAAGAAGATATGATGGGTATTGCGAGGTCTTGTGGAAAATATGACCGGATCATGATACTGAAAGATTACAGCGGACATGACCGGATCATCCGGATGCGCAGAAAGGAGTAGAAATTGAACAAGTTCATTTAGTTATAACGCAATTTTTGTTTGGGCGATCATTCCGTAAAAAACTGTTGCGTCGGCAATTGTAATTTGTTAATAATGATCGTTTTAGAAAAACGCACGCCTTTGGACTCATTTCCGGGTGCTTTTGAACACATAGGGTTGTTTTGAAAGTCGGAAACGGGAAAGATGAAGGCGAAGGAAAAAACCAAGGAAAAGGAGAAAGAAATGGCTTACATTACAATGAAAGAACTTCTGGAAGCAGGCGTTCATTTCGGTCATCAGACCAAACGATGGAATCCCAAGATGAAACCTTACATCTTCGGAGCAAGAAACGGTATTTATATTATCGATTTACAGAAAACCGTCAGAATGTTCAAGACGGTTTATGATTTTATCGTTGACACCGTTGCAAACGGCGATTCAGTTTTGCTCGTGGGTACCAAAAAACAGGCGCGGGAGTCTATTTATGAAGAATCGAACCGCTGTGAGATGTTTTACGTCCACAACCGGTGGCTTGGCGGGATGTTGACCAATTTTAAGACAATCAAACAAAGCATCGATCGGCTGAATTATCTGAATACGATCGAAAACGACGGCTCCATCGATTTGTTTCCCAAAAAAGAAAGACTGAAATTGGGCAAGGAGCGCGTTAAGCTGGACAGCACACTTGGCGGAATCCGAAGCATGTCCAAATTGCCCGGCGCCATATTTGTGGTTGATCCTAAAAATGAAGCCATTGCCGTTCGCGAAGGAAAGCGGCTGAATATCCCGATTGTCGCCATCGTCGACACCAATTGCGATCCGGATGAGATTGATTATATCATTCCCGGGAACGATGACGCCATACGTGCTATACGCCTGATTACGTCCAGAATTGCCGATGCGTGCATCGAAGGCAAAGAAATTTATGATGAAAGAGTTCAGGCAGCGGCGGACAAAGGAGCCGAAGAGGAGCCCGTCATCGAATCGGCGGTAGCGGAATTGAAACCGGGTGAAAGAAAAATTATTTCTGATGGAACGGACGGACCCGTCGTTGAGATTATCAGGAAATCAGGCAAAGAAGCAGCTCCCCTTGAAGACGCGGCCGCAGTTGCGGCAACAGAAGAGATATCAGATGCTGAAGTTACAGGAGAATAAAGATGACAGTTATTGATGCGACAATGGTTAAGCAGCTTCGGGAGACGTCCGGAGCCGGGATAATGGATTGCAAGCATGCATTGGCCGATTGCAACGGTGATATTGAAAAAGCAATAGAATTCCTGAGAAAGAAAGGATTGGCCACGGCGCAAAAACGGGCCGGGAGAGCGACCAAGGAAGGCGCCGTTCAATCCTATATTCATATGGGTGGCAAAATCGGCGTACTGGTGGAAGTGAATTGTGAGACCGATTTTGTGGCCAAAACAGACGATTTTGTTGAATTCGTGAAAAACATTGCCATGCACATTGCAGCCACCAACCCGGTGGCCATCGTACCGGAGGATGTGCCTCGGGAACTTATCGATAAAGAAAAGGAAATCTATCGGGCACAGGCTGTTGAAATGGGCAAGCCGGAAAAAATGATCGACAAAATTGCTGAGGGTAAACTAAACAAATTCTTCAAGGAAAATTGTTTGATGGATCAGGCGTATGTGCGTGATCCCAACATGACGGTGAAAGATTATCTGAACGATGTTATTGCAAAGACGGGAGAAAAGATAACCGTCAAACGTTTTGCCAGGTACCAGATCGGGGAGGCTTGATTTTGGCAACAGCCCGTTATAAGAGGATCTTGTTAAAACTGAGTGGCGAAGCGCTCATGGGAGATCAGCAATTCGGTATCAGTCCGGATATGCTGCAATATGTTGCAGGTGAAATCCGGTCCATTGTGGACATGGGCATCCAGACCGCCATTGTTGTCGGGGGGGGGAATATTTTCCGAGGCATTGCAGCGAGTTCCTATGGTTTGGAAAGATCTTCAGCGGACCACATGGGCATGCTGGCCACCATCATGAACAGTATCGCATTGCAGGATGCATTGGAAAAAGACGGCATGCAGACCCGCGTCCAAACAGCCATATCCATGCATGAAGTTGCAGAGCCTTATATCCGGCGCAGGGCGGTTCGGCATCTGGAGAAGGGACGTATCGTCATTTTCGCGGCAGGTACCGGCAACCCCTATTTTACAACTGATACGGCGGCGGTATTGCGTGCACAGGAGATCCATGCGGAAATCCTCTTTAAAGCGACAAAAGTTGACGGACTGTATGATGCGGATCCTGTTGCGAACCCGTCGGCAAAGCGATATAGTGAAATTACCTATATGGAAGTCCTGGAAAAGCAATTGCGGGCCATGGATATGACCGCCATCTCGCTGGCAATGGACAACAATCTGCCGCTGGTTGTTTTTGATTTGAAAGAGAAGGGCAATATCAAAAGGGTAGGCTGTGGAGAAGCGATAGGTACTGCCATTCATAACTAAAAAGAGAGTGATGGGTGATGGGTGATGCGGGTTACGGGCTAAACGGGTCCACGGGCCAACGGACCCAAGAAAAAAGGATGGATGTCAAATGATTGATTCGATGTATCAGGAAACAAAAGACCGGATGGGCAAAACGATTAAAGCCCTTGAAAATGAACTGAAGCGTGTCCGGACAGGGCGTGCTTCTTTATCCCTTCTTGACGGCATCCGACCCGATTACTACGGTACACAGACGCCGTTGAACCAGATGGCAACCTTATCTGTTCCTGAAAGTCGGCTGATAACCATACAGCCATGGGATGCTACGGTGATAAAGGATATCGAAAAGGCCATCTTGAAATCCGACCTGGGCCTGACACCTTCAAATGACGGCAAAATTATTCGCATTTCTATTCCACCGCTCACGGAAGAACGCAGAAAAGAGCTTGTAAAAATTGTTCACAAAATATGCGAAGAACATAAGGTCGGCGTCCGAAATATCCGGCGTGATTCCAATGAATTGTTAAAAGGTTTCAAAAAGGAAGGGGATATTTCAGAAGACGAAGCGTTTAAAGCGCAGGATCAGATTCAGAAAATAACGGATGAGTACATAGGGCAGGTAGACGATATTTATAAGCAGAAAGAGAAAGAGATTATTGAATTCTAAAACGTCCCTTTTGGATAAATTCGATCCAAATGCTTCAAATCTTCCTTCTCATATTGCCATCATTATGGATGGAAATGGACGCTGGGCGAAAAAGCGTTTGATGAATCGAATAAAAGGTCACGAAAAGGGGGCCGACGCCGTTCGAATGGTTGTCCGCACCGCCCGCGAGATCGGAGTTCGTTTTCTGACCTTATTCGCGTTTTCCACTGAAAATTGGCAAAGACCAAAAACTGAGGTCATGGCCTTAATGGAGCTCTTAAAGCGATTCTTAAGGTCCGAGACCAAAGAAATGATGGAAAACGACATTCAATTGAATGCCATTGGTCAAATCGAGCGTCTTCCGGAAGACGCTTTGTCGGTTCTTACCGAAACGATGGATAAGACAAAATCCAATGCCGGGATGACATTGAATCTGGCGTTGAGTTACGGCGGTCGGGCAGAACTTGTTCGAATGGCACAGAAACTGGCAAAAGACGCACTGTCCGGCGGAATTGAGCCCGAGTCGATTACATCCGAAACGATTGCAGACAATTTGTATACCAGCGGCATGAGGGACCCCGATCTACTGATTCGAACCGGCGGCGAGATGCGGATCAGTAATTTTTTGCTCTGGCAGATTGCCTACGCGGAGATCATTGTTACCGATACCCTGTGGCCGGATTTTACCCGGGAAGAATTTATTCATTGCATCATAGACTACCAGGGGCGGGAAAGGCGGTTCGGCAAGGTAAAAACCGCATGACCTGATAAGGGTGCCTAAGTCGCTCAAACAGTTGCCCGGCTTCAAAACAAACATCCGCAGACCTCTATGCGTAATAGGACGTGAGGATTGTGGATAACCGTATTCCCTAAAGTGATGCAGCTCATTGGGACAACATCATGCATTTAAAACGATGGATAACAGGCTTGATTGCACTTCCCTTTCTCGTTTACATCATCATTAAGGGAGGACTTGTTTTTTCGGTCTTTATCGGAATCGTAACATTGATAGCCCAGTGGGAATATTTCAGAATTGTATTCAGCAAGCCCAGGGGATTCTCCGTACGGTTCATGATATTTGCGGCTTATGTGTCTGCTGTGTTGATCGTAGGTGCCGCCAATTGTTACGCCATCGATTTTTTACCCCACATCATCATGCTCAACTTCATCGTTGCGGGCTGCCTTTCGATTTTTCAATTTCAATACGATAAAATGATTTTTGAAACAGCTAAAAAACAAATCATAGGCGTTCTGTATGTTCCGCTGCTGTTCTCCTATTTGATCCTGGTTCGTAATGGTACGGCCATGGAAGGCTGCAAGTGGATATTTTTCCTGCTGGGCATCGTGTTCGCAGGCGATATCGGCGCATTGTATGCCGGGACATTTCTGGGAAAGCATAAACTCATACCGGCCGTCAGCCCCCAAAAAACCATTGAAGGATCGCTTGGCGGAATCGCCACCAATTTATTGGTTGGTTCCTGCTTTAAAATTCTCTTTATGCCGCAATTGTCGTGGGGCACCAGTTTGCTTTTTTTCCTGGTGCTGGGTGTTGCCGGCCAGCTGGGCGATCTGTTCGAATCGGGTCTTAAGCGTGTGGCACATGTCAAGGATTCCGGCGGCATACTCCCGGGTCACGGCGGGATATTGGATCGGGCGGATGCGTTGATGTTTGCAGCGCCGGTGGCCTTTATGTTCAAAGAATACTTATTTTGAAAAACCTATCCATTCTTGGCTCCACCGGATCTATCGGGACCAATGCACTGAAAATCGTCGAGATGTTCCCCGAACGGTTTTCGGTCAAGGCATTGACGGCCAAGCAAAATATTTCACGACTTGCCGAACAGGTAAAACAGTTTCGGCCTGAAATGGCGGCTGTTTTCGATGCGTCCGGTGCTCGTGCCCTTGCAGAAATGCTGCCGAAAGATATAACCGTGAAAATACTGCACGGAGCGTCGGGCTATCATGAAGCCGCCGTATGCAATGCATCCGACACGGTTGTCACCGCAGTTGTCGGAGCAGCCGGTCTGATCCCCACGATTGCGGCGATTGAGGCGGGTAAAGACATTGCGCTGGCCAATAAAGAAACACTCGTAATGGCCGGAGAAATCGTCATGAAACGTGCAGCCGATAAAGGCGTGAGGGTTTTACCGGTGGACAGCGAGCATAGCGCTATTTTCCAGTGTTTAATGGGGCAGAGAAGGGAAGATCTGGATAAAATTCTCATCACGGCATCCGGCGGTCCTTTTCTGGAAAGGGCAAAACATACATTTTCAGCGATAACCCCGGAAGACGCCTTAAAACATCCGAACTGGCAGATGGGCAAGAAAATTACCATCGATTCCGCAACGCTGATAAACAAAGGCCTTGAGGTGATTGAAGCCAAACATCTGTTTCAGGTGGATATGGAGCAGATCCAGGTGGTGATTCATCCGCAAAGCATTATTCACTCCATGGTGGCATACCGGGACGGATCGATTATCGCTCAGCTCGGTATACCCGATATGAAAGGGGCTATCGCCTTTGCGTTGTCATACCCGGAAAGACTGCCGCTCCTCCAGCCTTTGCCCGATTTCGATGCCATTGGAAAATTTACATTTCAGAAACCGGATTTGAAAAAGTTTGCCTGTCTCGACCTGGCGATACAGGCCTGCAAGGTTGGCGCCACGCTTCCTGCGGTGCTGAATGCGGCCAATGAAATTGCGGTGGAATCTTTTTTGGCATATCAACTTCCCTTTGATAAAATTCCGGAAGTTATTCGACAAACCATGGCAAAGCACTCGGTTGCAATGAATCCGTCGCTCGATGACATTCTCGCTGCCGATGATTGGTCAAGATCAATGGCAAGCCGTACGGTTGAGCTGCTGACAAAAGACATTGATAAAGGTTGACGTTCGTCGACCGGGTCCTTATTATTGATGTGTGATTTTAAAATTTGTTGTTAAAAATATGTGTTGGTTGAGTCGCTTGAGGTGAACGATATAGCGAAAGAGCGGATAGCTCATAGCTGATAGCAGACAGGAAGTGATACCAGGACTATGACCTATGAGCTGTCGGCTATGAGCTAATTCAAAATTATTAGCTCTTCCAACAAACGCATCAAACCCTTTTTTCACAGTTAAATACGGAAAGAGCGGAAACGTTTATGGGGACCAATATATTTGCATTTGTCATTGTCTTGGGCGTCCTTGTTTTTTTTCACGAACTGGGGCATTTTTTAGCAGCACGTCTTTTTGGTGTCGGCGTCGAAAAATTTTCTCTTGGTTTCGGGCCGAGAATTTTCGGTAAAAAAGCGGGCATAACCGACTATCGGATCTCTGCCATCCCGTTGGGTGGGTACGTAAAAATGGTCGGGGAAGATCCAAATACCGAACTGGACCCTGACGATATCCCCATTTCATTCACCCACAAGCATGTTTTTAAAAGGATCCTTATTGTTGCAGCGGGTCCTTTTTTTAATTTTCTTCTCGCAGCGCTGGTTTTTTTTGGTATTTTTGTAGTCTCGGGGACCTATATTCTAAAACCGACCGTTGGAAAAGTCGAAGCAGATACTCCGGCGTATCACGGCGGGCTTCAGGAAGGCGACCTCGTAAAGGCTATTGACGGCATGGCGGTTTCGAGCTGGGATGAAATGGCTAAAACGATTACGCAAAGCAATGGTCGAAGCCTGACGTTTTCCATTCAGAGGCATGGCGAGAGAATCGAGCGGGAGATTACGCCGATTTCCCGGGTATCCAAAAATATCTTTGGGGAAGATGTGGGCAGGTATGTTATTGGTATATCCTCGGCAGGGGATATAGAGAATCGCGAGATGGGTCTGGTGGAATCATTCACAGAGAGCATCGTGCAGACCTTTAACATCAGCAAGCTCACCATTCTCAGTGTTGTCAAGATGATTCAGGGCAAAATTTCCAGCAAAAATCTCGGCGGACCGATTATGATTGCGGAACTGGCCGGTCAGCAGGCACGACAAGGTCCGGTGAGCCTGGTTTTCTTTATCGCCCTGCTCAGTATCAATCTGGCGATCATTAATTTTTTACCGATCCCGGTGCTGGACGGCGGGCATATTCTTTTTTTTCTCATTGAAGCGCTTATCGGCAGGCCTGTGAACACACGCATGCGTGAAATTGCACAGCAAGCCGGTATATTTATCCTTATTATGCTGATGATATTTGTGTTTTATAATGATATTACACGAATTTTTTTCAGTTAATTGGTTCGTTGACGAACCAATTAACTGAAAAAAAAAGGTAATTAGTTATGCCACATCGACTTGAAATAACGCTGAAACCGAATTTATTTGATGCCGAGGGTAACGGGATACGCCGAAAGGCTGAGGATTATTTGGATATTTTGCTTCAGCAGGTACGCGTTGTCCGGATCATCACCATCGACGCGAAACTGACTGCCGACCAGTGCCGGATGATTCAAACAATTGTTTTTACAAACCCGGTCACCCAGGTATCTTCCTATGACCCGCTGGATGTGGATTCTGATTGGATAATCTGGGTGGGATACCGACCGGGCGTTAAAGATAACCCCGGCAGTACTGCGATCGAGGCCATAGAGGATGTGCTGGGGATTCAGCTTGGACCGGACGAATCGGTTTATACGTCCAAGCGCTACTGTATCCGGTGTCAGGATCTTGATTATGAAAAAATTGAAAAAATCGCCGGCGAGCTTTTGGCGAATGATCTGATACAGCAGTGGAAAATTTATTCCAAACATGACTGGGATCCCAAAACAGGGGTGGGCTGGGTCATGCCGAAGGTCATTCTGGATCATAGCCCGACTGTTTCCACCATCCCCATTGACAGCGATGCAAGCCTGCAAGCATTGAGTGATGAACGAAACCTGGCTTTGAATCCAAATGACATACCGGTGATACGGTCCTATTTTTTAAAGCGGCATGTGCGCGAAGCACGTGCCGTCATGAAACTCCACAACCCGACGGACGTGGAGCTTGAATATATTTCGCAGGCAAGAAGCGACCACTGTAATCACAATACCTTTCGCGGCTTGTTTCGCTACAAAGATCTTCAGACCGGCCATGCGGAAGTCATCGACAATCTTTTTAAAACCTGCATTGAAACGCCGACGCTTCAATTGAAAGAGAAAAAACCCTGGGTCGTATCGGTGCTGTGGGACAACGCCGGGGCCGGCAGGTTCGACGACAATCACCATTATGTCATCACCGGCGAAACGCACAATTCGCCCTCCAATATGGAAGCGTACGGCGGCGCCATTACCGGTATTGTGGGGATATACCGGGATCCCATGGGTACCGGCAAGGGCTCAAAGCTCATCATGGGCAGTTATGGATTTTGTGTCGGCCCGCGTGACTATGCAGGGGACCTTAAGCCGCGGCTTCATCCACGAAGGCTTTTGGACGGTGTGGTTGAGGGGGTTCGAGACGGTGGAAATAAAAGCGGTATTCCCACCACCTACGGTCAGTTGCTCTTTCATCACGGCTATCTTGGTAAATGCCTTGTTTTTGTAACGGCGGTGGGAATCATGCCGGCCGTTGTCGATGGAGAACCTTCGGAGAAAAAAGACATATCGCCGGGTGATCTGGTTGTCATGAGCGGCGGAAGGGTCGGCAAAGACGGCATTCACGGCGTTACGGCGGCATCAGAGACATTTTCGAAAAACACGCCGGCAGGACATGTCCAGATCGGCGATCCTTATACTCAGAAAAAGATGCACGATTTTTTACTGGAGGCCCGTGATGAAGGACTTATCCGGTTTATAACGGATAACGGCGGCGGCGGCTTGTCTTCGTCTGTTGGTGAAACAGCGCGTTTTTCCAATGGATGCGAGATCCAGATCGAAAAGGTTCCCTTGAAGTACGAAGGTCTGGATCAATGGGAGATCTGGGTTTCCGAATCCCAGGAACGTATGACCATCGCCGTGTCACCGGCGCATATTGAACGATTTTTCGAATTGTCCGCAAAACATGCCGTGGAGAGCACCGTCATCGGCAGATATACGGATTCCGGAAAACTTCATATTCGCTATGAAGGTGAAACCTGTGCTTATATTGATATGGATTTTTTAAAGTCAGGTTTCCCGCAATGGGAATTTGACGCGGCATGGTCTCCACCGGAGATGCGGGGATTCAGCGAACCGGTTCTCAAGGAACCGGCTGCGTATCAGCGACTGCTGCCGGAGTTGCTTGCAAGACCCAATATCTGTTCCAAGGCATGGATCTGCCGCCAGTATGATCACGAGGTACAGGGCACCAGCGTTATCAAGCCGCTTGTGGGGGCCCAGCGGGACGTCAACAGTGACGCTGCAGTCATCAGGCCGGTTCTCGAGTCGGAGAGGGGGCTTGCCTTTTCACAAGCACTTATACCATCCTATTCAGCCATAGACGCGTATCACATGACCAGCTGCACCATTGATGAGGCTGTCCGGCGCCTCATTGCCGTTGGCGCTTCGTTGGAACACATCGGGGGCGTGGATAACTTCTGCTGGCCCAGTATCCAGTATCATCCGCTCGACAATCCAGACGGTAAGTTTAAGGCCGCCCAGCTGGTTCGGTCATGCCTGGCGCTTCGTGATATGTGTCTGGCATATGAGATACCGCTGCTTTCGGGAAAAGACAGTATGTATGTGGATGGACACCTTCCCGGTCGTTATGGAGAGACCCATAAGGTTTCCGCACTTGAAACGCTTCAATTTTCCGTGATCGGCATTGTGGAGGACATCGTAAAATGCATCACCATGGATGCCAAGATCCCCGGCGACCTGGTTTATATTCTGGGGATAACAAGAAATGAGCTGGGCGGTTCGGAATATTACGAGCATCTGGGGTATACCGGCCTTCAGGTGCCGCAGGTGTTTCCCGAGCAGTTTATGAAGACTTATAACGCGCTGACGCTGGCGATCAGGGAATCGCTGGTTGCTTCGGCACATGGCATTTATCGGGGTGGACTGGGGATTCATCTGGCAATGGTGGCCATGGGCGGAAACCTGGGCATGGATGTTGACTTGAAACAGATCCCGGCAGCGGCGGTTGAACGGAACGACCATTTGTTGTTTTCCGAGTCCGCCGGCCGGTTTATCGTTACCGTCGACCCGGAAAATAAAAAAAGATTTGAAAAACGCTTTAAAGGAATTCCGTTTGCATGTATCGGCCATATCACCGAGGTCCCGGATCTGGTGATCCGGGGTCTGGCCGGCGATCCGATAATTACCCAAAGCGTTTTTGATCTGAAAACAGCGTGGAAGATGCCGTTTGGAGCATTGATATGAAGAAAGTGAATGTGCTGGTATTAACCGGGTATGGGTTAAATTGCGACATTGAAACCGCCTATGCTTTTGAACGGGTCGGCGCTACGGCCAGCCGCGTTCACATCAATGCCCTCATCGACCGCACCCGGCGATTGTCGGATTTTCAAATTCTGGTGTTCGGCGGCGGATTCAGCTGGGGAGACGATCATGGCGCAGGTGTTATTCAGGCCGTTCGCATGAAAACCCATATCGGCGATGATATTCTCGACTTCGTGGGCAGGGGGAATCTGGTGATCGGCATATGCAACGGATTTCAGACGCTCGTGAATTTGGGGCTCCTGCCCGGTTTCGAACTTTCAACCAAGGGCCGGGCAGGTACCGAACGCTCCGTAGCCCTGGTATTCAATGATTGTGGAAATTTTCGCGATGATTGGGTCGCCTTAAAAATCAATCCCCAATCCCCTTGTGTTTTTACCGAGGGATTGAAACTTCTTGAACTCCCGGTACGCCACGGAGAGGGTAAATTTTATGCGGAGGACGCAATCCTGGACCGTCTTTTTAAAAACAATCAGGTTGCCGTTCAATATGCCATGCCGGATGGGAGACCTGCAGCGCGGAGCTTTCCTTATAATCCGAATGGATCTATTCGCGATATTGCCGGAATCTGCGATCCCACCGGCCGAATATTCGGCCTCATGCCGCACCCGGAGGCATACAATCACTGGACGAACCACCCGGACTGGGCGCGCCAAAAGGAACGACTGAAGCGAAAAGGACAACGGTTTTCCGAAGGCCTGACACCGGGTATCAAGATGCTTGAAAATGCGGTCGACTACTTCAGAAAGCTATAAAACCTCCCTTAAAAGTCACCTTAATAAAAAGCTGAAAGAAAATGATTCAGGCGCCACAAAAATTGAAAAGATATTAATAGCGCTATAAAATTAATTAATAGCAGCTGGGTGTGATTTCCAGTTTTCCGGGCATTACGGCGCGGTTTTCTTTTTTTTAGTAACAGGTCGATCATCGCCCATACATACGAACAACGGGTTTAATAACGAAGGGTTACAGAGATATTCAGCCCGGAGGAAGGCAATGGTGATGAATACTTTTGACAATAATCACTATTATTGGCATAACTTTTGTAGGATAACCTGCCAGGAGGCGAATGCAATCATGAAAAAGTCGGGCTTTACCTTAATCGAATTGATGGTGGTCATAGCGATTATGTCCATTGCAGCCGGAATCGCTATTCCCAATATTATCGGCTGGATTCCGAATTATCGGCTCGGCAAGGCTGCCGGCGACATGGCATCCGCTTTTCAAAAGGCAAGACTCAGTGCCATCAAGGGCCATACGGACATGGTGGTCAGCATCAATCTAGGGAACAACAGCTATATGATTTTTCAGGATGACGGCGCCGGCGGCGCTATCGGTGCCAACGGTATCTCCGTCAATGCGCAGAACTGGATCAGGGACGGGTCGGAGCATATCCAGCTCACAGAGCCCTTGCCGGCCGGGATCTCGATCAACAATGCGTCATTTTCAGGGGCGACCAGCTTTCGGTATGACAGCCGGGGACTCTCTCTAGAAGCAGCGGGAAATTCAACGCTCGGCACGCTGACGCTTGCCAACAACAGGGGCTGGTCGCAGCGCCTCGTTTTGTCAAGCACGGGCAGTGTAACGACACTGCGCAGAACCCAACCATGACGGCCGGTTTTTTATCCATTCTGAAAATAAAGGAAATCCGACAATGATGTTAAGCGCTATTTCAAAATTTATAAAAACACGGAAAAGGTGCCGTGATAAAGTGGAACGCCCTTTGAAGCTGTTCGGGCACAGGTTACGAGCAGGCAATGCCGGTTTCACCTTAATAGAAGTCTTGATCGCTATGGGCATATCCGGAGTCGTACTGGCCGGTATCTATGGCGCTTACCAGGGACAGCTTAAAACGTTTAATACACAAGAGCAGATTGTAGACATGCAGCAGAACATCCGCGTTGGCCTCTATTTTATCGAGAAAGAACTTCGGATGGCAGGGCTTGATCCGACCGGCAATGCCGGGGCCGGCATTACAGTGGCGAATGCGGACACGATCACTTTTTCGATGGATTTCACCGGCGGTGCAGGAGATGGGATTGATAACGACGGGGACACCCTGGTCGATGAGGGCAGCGATGGGTCCGATTCCGACGGGGACACCCTGATCGATGAGCCGGATGAGGCGGAATGGTATAACGGAACAACCGCTGATGCAAACGAGCAGGTGACCTACGCATTGAGCAATGATGCGGATGGCGACGGCATCAACGACGGGCTGCCGACTCAAAACGCCGACGATTCTACCTGTGACCTGCTGCGCAACGGACAAGTACTGGCTTCCAATATCGATGCGCTGAATTTTGTGTATCTTGGGGTGGACCCGGCGCAGACCGGATGCAATGAAGACTGCCAGCTGGCACTGCCCATAGCAAACCCGGATGATATCCGATCGGTTCAGGTCACGCTCGTTGCCCGTGCCGGTGCTGTGATACCGGGGATGTCTTTTCGTCACACGGATCAGACCGCTTACTATAACCTGCATCCGGCAGACCAGATCATTTTACCGGCGCAGAACGATGGTTTCCGGCGTATTCGCCTGACCAGCGTGGTTCGATGCCGCAATTTAGGCCTGTAACAGGGAGATCACAACATGAAGACAACAGAACATAGCCGATGTTGCCTAAAAGAAAACGACCATGGGTTCAGTTTGATTGAAGTTCTGATTGCCATGGCCATTTTTTCCATCGGCATCTTGGGAGTGGCGACCATGCAAATTTCCTCTGTAAAAGGGAACGCAGGGGCCAGGCGTGTGACCGATATCGCCACATGGGGTTCAGATAAAATTGAAGAGCTGATGTCGCTTCCGTACGGCGCCGCCTTATTGTCCGCCGGCATTCATTCGCTGGGAACCGATCTGACGATGACGACAGACGGGATTGACAATAACTACGACGGTGAGATCGATGAAGCGGGAGAGACTGGTCCCCTTACCATATCCTGGATCGTGACGGATAATACACCGGTCAACAACGCAAAGACCCTGTCGGTCACCATGACTAACATCCCATATGGACCGGGCGCACAGAAACGGAAAGACGTAACATTCACAAGAGTCATCCCCAACTTTATCTGATTTAGCAGGAAAGGCCAAAGCAGAATGAAACGACATGCAATAATAATGAATGAAGACGGATTCGCAACCATTATCGCCGCGATCCTTATCCTCGTTGTCCTTACGCTTCTTGGCCTTACCGCGACCAACAGTACGGTCGTAGAATTGATGATTGCCGCCAGCAACCAGTTCCAGAAAATTGCATTTTACAATGCCGACAGCGGGCTCTATGGTACGCCAAAAATTATTTCCGGGGTTGTCAATACGAGTGCCGCCGTTCCGGTCGGTGGCGGCACCACGGCCGTGGGAATAGCGTATGTGGCTCCCACAACGAGCGCAACGTTTTACAGGCAGGTGATGGGGTATCAAGGTTACGACGGCGGGGCTGCGGATGTCAGCCTGGTTCCCGGAGGGATAAATACCAGTGTGGATGTCCGGCGAGACCGGGCAGTCAATATCGCGGGTGGGTCGGCCGAATTCGCCAGCGGGGCGGAGGGGGTCGGTGCAGGGGTGGCCGGCGGTGTCGCCGTTTATTTTGAGATGCGCTCGGATGCGCAGGGACCGCCGACCTACAGTCCGTCCATCTCCAGGCTGGGGGCCGAATATCGGAAAGTCGTCGGTTTGGCCGGCGGGTTATAAGGCAGGGGCATGGATGCCGTCCAATGACCGGATTTTTCAATGATTTTTACACCGCTGACAAGTTTTTGAACCCAACCGGCGGCGATTTGAAACACGCTTTTTTTTAAACGGAGAAAATAGGTGGTCAAAGTGAAAAAACTGTCTATGATATCGATATTCATTGTTTTGGTTCTATCTTTGGCGGTCTTCAATCCAGGCACGCCGGAAGTGCAGGCCGCACCGCCCAGCGCATATGTTTATGAAGCGCAACCGGCATTTCTGGCCTCGAACGTTCCCCCGATGGTCATGCTGGTTATGGGGCGGAATCACAAGTTGTATTATGAGGCCTACAATGACGCCTCTGATCTGGATGGGGACGGCACCCTCGACACGACCTATAAACCGGATAAAATCGATTACTATGGATATTTCGATTCTTTCAAATATTACAGGTATTCAAGCAGCAATTTGCGTTTCGAGCCGGTCGGCGTCACCAGCGACAAAAAAGCTGCCGCCGGATACTGGAGCGGTGATTTTTTAAACTACGTATCCATGACACGCATGGACGCGCTGCGGAAGGTGCTGTACGGGGGATACCGTACCACGGATAATGACGGCACGACAGTGCTCCAAAGGGTATTTGTTCCCCAGGACGCGCATTCCTGGGGCAAGGAGTATGAAAGCGTCGAACGGGACGGCTACGACATTGCGGACTATGCGCCGCTGAACCAGCCCATTGGTGCGACACGCCATCTGTTTGTTTCCACGACCCTGTCGGATGGCGGGCCGCCGCTGTTGAGGGTCCTGCAAAACAGCGTGCTGCGCATCTGGGAATGGGTGGCCATTGAAAGGCCGGTAGCCGGAAACGAAGGCGACGACGGCACAGGGAGGCGTTCGGTCACGAACAACAACGTAGGCGCATCCGCCGAGGTGGATGTCACCAACGGCGGGGCCGGGGGTGTGGCCACCGACAACGCGGCCGGCGGCAGCACGATCATCAGCGATAATTTTGATGATGGGGTCATGGCCGGCATGTGGGTTCCCATCGACCACGACCAGGACAGCGGCACGTCCATCAAGGAAACCGGCGGCGCACTGGTCATCGATGCCGGCGGTATCGATGTATGGACCGGCAGCGATCAGTTTGCTGCAGCGTATCTCGATAATATTGAAGGCAACTTCGATATCCATGTCCGCATCACGCAGCAGGAGAACAGGAACAGCTGGGGAAAGTGCGGCATCATGGTGCGCAATAATATGGCGGCGGCGGGCAGCTCCACCGGTTACGTGGTCATGGCGACGACGCCCGGTAATGGCTATACTTTCCAGTATGACAGCAACAACAACGGATACCTGGACAACCATGTCACCGCCGGCTGGGTTTCGCTGCCGAAATGGCTGAGACTGAAAAAGGAGGGTACCATCTTTACCGGCTATTACAGCAATGACGGCGTCAACTGGACCCAGCATGCCCAGCGCACCATCAGCTCCGCGGCCACGATCCAGGACGTGGGCCTGTTTGTCACGTCCCACAGCGACGGCAGCCTGAGCGAGTGCAGGTTCGACGACTTTAGCATGATTCAGACAACGGGTACCGATCCTTCCCTGGCCTTTGACGACAATGACGCCACGACCTGGACGATCGCCGACGAGCCCAGTGCCGGCGACCCGGCCTGGATTCAGTTTGCGCATTATCAGAAACGGCGCGTTCTCAAGTACACGCTTACCACCTCCAGCGGCGATGCGGGGCGTGACCCCAAAAAATGGATGCTGCTGGCAACCGATAACGCCGCCGCCGCAGCCAGTGCGACGACCAACATGGCGGACTGGGTGGTGGTGGATACCGTAGAAGACGGTGGGCTCTCATCCGTGCGGAACGATACCAAAGCGTTTATCTGCGACAGTCCGCCTGCGGAAGGCACCACCTACTATTATTACCGGCTTTACATAACGGACAGCAAGAACACCGGCGTGGCCGGTGTTTCGATTGCCGAAATCGAGATGATGGAAACCACCGAGGCGATTCCGGCAACTGCGGATCTTACCGACTATGAAGTTCGGATCCAGGTATGTGAGCCCGGGTTGCTGGAAGAAAACTGCAAGCTCTATCCCAACGGGAACTACAAGCCCATCGGGCTGCTGCAGCGCCATGGCGAGTCCGGCAACATGCTTTTCGGCTTAATGTCCGGGTCCTATACGAAGAATACCTCGGGCGGCGTGCTGCGTAAAAATATGGGTTCCATTACCGATGAGATCGATCAGAATTCCGGCAGATTTACCAGCGTGAACGGGATCATCAAAACCATAGACAAGTTTCGCATCCTGGATTTCAATTATGGCGACCACACCTACAATTCAAACTGCGGCTGGATTACCACCAGAAGCATCGCAGAAGGGGAATGCCGCATGTGGGGCAACCCGATTTCGGAAATGATGTATGAAACCCTGCGCTATTTTTCAGGGGCTGGTTCGGCGACAGGCGCATTTACTTATTCGGATGCCGATGATAACGCTGCCGGGACCAACCTGACGCTGCCCAAACCATCCTGGAAGAATCCCTATGATACGGCGTCCGGTGGATCCGACTATTGCTCCAAGCCGTTTATGCTGGTGTTGAGCGACATCTATCCTACCTTTGATTCGGATCAGTTGCCGGGAAGCGCCTTTGGGACGCTGCCGCCTGCGACCATCGGAAATGCCGACAAGGATATGGATGTGGAAGATTTGGCGGATGACATTTTTACGTATGAAGAGACAGCCGGTGATCGTTTTATCGGGCAAAATGGAAGCGTGTATAACGGCGCCTGCACGCCAAAATATGTTGATGGTTTTGGTAATATCCGGGGGCTCTGCCCGGAAGAGCCCACCAAGCAGGGCAGCTACTATTCAGCTTCGGTGGCGTGGTACGGCCGCACCGAGGATATAAACGCAAGCGCAGATTTTAATCAGAATGTCCGAACCTATTCAGTGGGCCTGGCGTCTCCGCTGCCAAAGATCGATATCGAGTTGATGGGGCGGACCGTAACGCTGGTTCCGTTCGGGAAATCAGTGGGAGGGGGAGGATACGGCATCAACCCTGCTGAGGGCCAATTTCAGCCTACCAATACCATTGTCGACTTTTTCATCGAAGAATTGCGGCCCACCTACGGCAAGTTTCGCATCAACTACGAGGATGTGGAGCAGGGGGCTGACCACGATATGGATGCCATTGTCACCTATGAATACGTGCTGGTCGATGCAGCCGGCGTTCCGGTCAGCGCTGTGGCCGATGCCGTAGCCCTGGACATCACCCTGTCGTCGGACTATGCCGCCGGCGGTATTATTCAGCA
>CAYTAQ010000050.1:0-24761 GCA_964435695.1 uncultured Desulfobacterales bacterium
ATCTTTACGTATATCCTTATGTGAGTGGGGAACTGAATATAATGATCAGCGGACTCTACCATGGGATGAAGGCAAGGCAATTGTTTCCGGACGGTCTGCTTTTTCTGTCAATCCCCTACCAGGTACTACCGGAAATAGTCAATAACCTTAAAATAATGGAATGGGACCTGCCGCAGTATTCCTGGGGCAAAGAAACCCATATCGAAACGATGAAACAAATCGCAAAAGAACTGAAACAGCAGGTGTGAGGGCAAAGCAGCCGGTAGTAAGGACACGCCCTTTATTTCTTTATATTTAGCATATCCATATGCATTCCCACGCTGGAGCGTGGGAACGAGAAAAAGAATCGAACAACTGGATTCCGGATCTCATCCCCAAAAAACGGGATTCGTCCGGAATGACGGCTTTTGCGAATTGTGACACAGTCTCTCTACGGCCGGAATGACACGTCGCATAGCGACAATTATAAACTTTTCTTCGCCTAAAGGCGAGGGGTTTCAACCATCCCCGAAAGGGACACTAAAGTTGATGAATAAGGCAGGCACTATTATGAGGCGTTGCGGATGAAATATTTGCTGCCCTTGATCACAACTGCCTCCGGAGATGCAAGGTTTTCCAGGAGTCGATCGGGTGGGCCATTGACGGCGATAAAGGTTGCATCCATTCCCCTTTCCAGCCGACCGCAATGCTGCAGATCAAGCAGGCGCGCGCCGTTTGCACACGCACATTGGATGGATTCCTCTATCGAAAAGCCCGCCGCCGTCATCAGACGTAATTCCCGGCTCAAGAACGGTCCATGAAATACGCCGGGGCTTCCCGAATCCGTTCCCACGGCAATGGGAACGCCCAATTTTCTTGCCTTTGAGAGCTGCTCCAGCTGGTGATCCAAATTTCTTGAAGCCCCCTGAGCCATTTCTCTGATTTTCAGCATGGATGGCTCGGTGGAACGGTTCTGAGATCCGGGATTTTTGCTTCGGCGGTTCAATAGGTCCTGATAGGCTTTCATGGTCACGGCCGTGGGAACCCAGAAAATCTGTTGATCGGCCATCCGCTTGAGGTTGTCTTCCCCCATGAAAAATCCGTGCTCTATTGAATGGCAACCCGCTCTCAGGGCCTCTTCGACCGGTTTTTTCCCATTGGCATGCACCATGATTTTGTATCCGAGTCCCTCGCCGATGGTCACGGCGTCCCTCAATTCCATGACATCGAACTGGGGGGATGTTTCTTTGCCGAAGTGCAGCAGGCTGTTCAGCCCTGAATTAACGATTTTGATATGATCGATGAAACGGCTGTTTTGGCGGATGCAGCTGCCCAAAGTTTCCGATTCCTTAAGTGCCTGGCCGATCATCCGGCCGTAACGCCCGCTCCGGTGCCAGGCGGCGCCGGCCACGTTTAATTGAATCGGGAAGCGGTTTTCATCAAGGCAGTCCCTTTTATATTTCATCGTAAACGCCCGGCAATCCCCGCCGTCCCTGCATGCCACAACTCCGCAGGCCAGGAAACGGTCGATTCGCTGTTGAATACCCGCCTTGACGTCATCAAACGCCAGGTTCAACTGCTTTTCCCTGATATCCAAATCCTCAGTGCCGGACATAAAAAGATGCACGTGGGCGTCGATCAAGCCCGGCAGCACGGTGCAATTTGAAAAATCCATGAGACCATTTCGGGAGATTCCCTGCAATACTGCTGCTTCGATGCAGTCGATGCGGTCGTCTTCGATGCTTAGAATGACATTCTCTCTGGCAGAACCTCCGCTGCCGTCAATCAGCCAACCCGCTAAAATCGATTCACGATTACTCATTCTGAACCATATTTGTCGAGAAACGCACGTATGGCTTCCCGATACCCGGGGGTGTGACTTGAATCGCTGTGATCCGCACCTTTGGCAATAAATATGTCAACGCGGTCTGTTGGAAAGCTCTCTTTTAATTGAAAAGCAAACGACACCGGAAACCGCCGGTCTTTCTCACCGTGGATGATCATGACCGGTATCCTGATATCTGCGGCCATCCGCATCGGACTGACACGATCCATGCCCTCCGGGAAAAACAGATCCCACCAGAGAATGATCATGGGCGCAAAAACGACTCCGAAAAACCGATTCGCCCATTTATAAAGGCTTCTTAATCCTTCCTTGGTATCCGCATAACTCGCTTCCAAAAACAGCTGACTGATTAAGTGCTGATTTCTGCCTGCGGCAATGATGGCTCCGGCTGCACCTGCGGAATGCCCATATAATAGAACAGGCTCCCCAATCCATTTCAAAACAGCCTCAATATCCTCAGCAAATGTATTCGCGCCTACAAACCGGCACGAACTTGAATTACCGTGATCCCTGGCGCTGTGGATGACAGTTGTAAATCCCCATTCCCCGAACATTCTGGCTCTGAAAACCATGCGGTCCCTGTTTCGGCCCCATCCGTGGGCAAACAAGATAGTGCCGCGGGATGGGATATCCGGTTCGGTACGCCATACTTCAAGAAAACCGCCGTCAATTGCCGGAATTTTTAGGTCAATGGTCTTGCCCCAGTCCGGCTTATCTGCCACCGGATTTCTGGGAATATGCAGAACCAGATAGGATAAAAAAAGGGTAAGCAACAGGTACAGGGCAACCAGCCCGCTGAGTGTAAATACAATGATCGTCAATATCGAATCCTAATATACGTTGGCCCGTTTAGCCCGTGAGCTGCAAATACTCTCTGCATTCCCACGCTGGAGCATGGGAACGAGAAAAACGCGTGAGCCCGCGGACCCGTTAGCCCGTTTGACGCAACCCGTAACTCGAAAGGTCAAGTCCTGATTTAAAGTTGTCACTTTTGATGACTTTCCCATCACTGTATAAGAATACATCCAGAACACAAAAAAGCGAATATCGAATATCCAACAAGGAATGTCGAATGATGAAGGAAGGAATTCTATCGATTTACAGATAGAGCGCGAGCGATTCCTCACTTCGACATTGGAAATTCGATATTGGATATTCTGCTGTTCTCTCTATATAACCCGCAACTCGCAACACGCATCTCGCAACCCATCACCCATCACCCATCACCCATCAACTCCCGCCTGAGGATATCCAGCGCAGCCATGGCAAAGATGCTCTTGTTCATGGATCGTCTGCCAAAAGGGAAATAGAGACGCCGGCCCGTCACAGCGTACGGCGTTGCCAGGCCGATGCAAACCGTACCCACGGGCTTATCTTCTGTTCCGCCGGAAGGCCCGGCAATACCGGTGGTTGAAATGGCATAGTCAGCGCCGGATATGCGTTTGGCGCCTTCTGCCATTGCTTTGGCTGTCTCTGCATGCACAGCACCGTACGTTTGCAGTATTTCGGAAGACACCCCCAGCACCTTCACCTTGGCATCATTTGAATAGGTAACGCCCGCAAACAAAAAATAGTCGGAACTGCCGGAAATATCCGTCAGCCAATTTGCAATCCGTCCGCCGGTGCAACTTTCCGCAACTGCCAATGTGGCGGAATTTTTTCTCAGCAGATCCCCCACAACCTGCTGCATGGGTTCACCATCCAAGGACAAGACATATTTGCCGATTCTGCCAACGACCCATTTTCCCGCCGCTGCTATTACCCGCTTCATTTCAATTTCGTTTTCACCGTTCAGGTACAGCTTGATATGAATTTCAGGAAATTTTGCCCTCAAACCCAGTTTGACGTCCGGAAACTGAGACCTCAAATCCGCGACCTTCTCGCCCGTGGCGGATTCCGTAAGCCCAAAGGTCGTAATGGTTTTGATGATGCAATGATGGCGCGAAGCACCTGATATTTTCTCAATTCTCGGCAAGACCTCGTGGGCAAGCATTCTTTGCATTTCATGCGGTACACCGGGAAGAAAGAAAAAATGGCATTTTTTGATTTTCATATAAAAGCCCGGTGCCGTTCCCACGGGGTTGTAGAGTGTTTCGGAGCCATGCGGCAGCATGGCCTGTTTTTTATTCGACTCGGACATGAGACGCTGCCGTTTCTCAAAAAATTTTTCGATTTCGGAAAGCGCCCGATTGTCCAAAACAAGATTCACACCGGCGGCAGCGGCAGCCGCTTCGGTTGTCAGATCGTCTGTGGTGGGCCCAAGTCCCCCCGTGACAACACCGATATCCGATCGTTCACCGATCTCTTTAAATATGGATACAAGCTCATCAAAGTGATCCCCCACGCAACTATGCCGCCCCACGGGAATGCCGGCTGTTTCGAGCTGTTCGGCAATATATGCAGAATTGGTGTCGATGAGCGAACCCGAACGAATTTCATCTCCGGTTGCAAGAATTTCTGCGATCATAGCTTACCTCAAAATAAAAAACCGCATGGCCAGACATCCTGCCACCATTACATCTTTCACCACTTACCCTCACCCTCAGAGGCAAGAATCTCTTGTGCGGTTTTTTATATCTGTATGTATTGGATAAAAAACAAATTTGGTTTTTAGCACAACCCGGGTAATAATTCAAAATATTTGACAGGCGTGACGATACATCTTAAAAACAGAGGATCTATAACCCCTATTCTGAAAACATACAAAGAGAGGAACTATGCCATCTGGAAGCGGAAATAATCGACAATCCGACAGATCTTATTTAATTGAATCGAAAGATATCGCTATAAACGGTAAAGCATTCCGTCTAAGCGACATCGCTTTGGAAGGCTTTGGCGTGGTTGTTGAAAGCGAGCACACCTTTTTTATGGGACAACGCTTAAATAAAATAGAGCTGATGATAAACAATCAATCCAAAACGTTAAAGGGCATGGTAAGCCACATTACCAAAAATCAGCGGCACATCATCTGCGGCATTCGATTCGACTTTGCCGATCATAACGAAATGGAATTCGTCGCAAAATTCAAGAATAAAATAACCGGCTAGTTCGCATCTGCAGGGTGTTCTTCTTTGCGGAAAATTTCGCACGTTTTACACCAGCACCTCACGTCCCCTTTTCTGAAAATGTTTTCGCAAATTTCGCGTTCATACATAATGTCTGAATCCTTTGGGCATTGCACCATATCTTTTATCATACGGTTGATCTCCTTTTTATGTTCCCATTGCGCGCGTTGATAAATATCAATTAACACATTTGTTTAGTTTTTTCAACTATTGTTTATCTCTATTAACTTTTTTCGCAAAAAAAATCACCGCAGATCACGGCAGCACCAGACAACTTTTCCAATAATCCGAACGTTACCGGCATCGTCAGCTGCAAGAAATATCGGCTCATAATCTTTATGATTGCTCAACAGGACCAATTGACTGGGACGCTTCTCAATTCTTTTTACCATGATGGTATCTTCGATCCCCACGGCATACATGGCGCCGGCCAAAACATTTTTCTGACTCTGATCCACCAAAACCGTATCGCCGTCCTTTATTTCAGGCTCCATGCTGTTGCCAAATATATCCATTAAAACCATTTTTTCAGCCGAACCTTTTCTTTTGAGCCAATCGACTCGAAACGAATAATAGCCCTGGATTACCCCGTCTGTTTCAAAGGAGCCGTTGCCTGCACAGATTCGTGCTCTGACTTTTGGTATTTTTTTGAATGAAAACTCGTCTTTGGGAGACTGTGTCAGAAATATGCGCCCCACACCGGTTTCCAGCCATTCGGGGCTTAATCCAAATTCCCGGAACAAAAGCAACAGCCATCGGTCCGGCACAGATCCCTTTTTTCTCGCCTGTGTGACCGCGGATCGGTTCACCTGAAGAATCTTTGCCAGTTCTGTTTGAGATTCAATGCCGGTTGCCTTGAATACCCGATGCATCACTTGGTCGAAATTGTATGTGCTCATCAGCCCCGCTCTTTCACCGGACATTTTCATTCTAAGTGGAAAGTGCGAACAGCGCCTCGTTTTTCGAACCCGGAAAAGCCCTGCACATCATTTGCGCCGCCAATTGTTTAGTTTTATTAACACATGTTTTGATTTTTTGCAAATTTTCATGCTCAAGCGCGCACAATGAAGCATGAAACAAAAATCTACATTGAAATGTCAGTACTGATTCGTGCTTTGTTAAAGGCTTATGGATATGTATCAACGAGAAAAAATTGCTGCTTGTTTCTAATGAATTTGTAAACAAATCATGAGTGATCATCCCACCACGGAAAAGCTACTGTCCGGGTTGATCCGGCGAAGACGGGAATAAAAGCCGATATTTAATTTTTGGCGGGTATACACTGTTTTAAATTCCAGCGGCCGTGTATCGTGGTCGTGCCCGTTTTCACAGGCATCGATCAATGCCGCCATCAACTGACCCACCACCGGTCCATTTTTGTACTGGTTACCGCTGGTGCCGACGGCCATATAGAATCCGTCCAAACTCGATTTGTCATAGATGGGAATCCAGTCATCACTCACATCGTACAACTCCGCCAGCCCTTTGGGGGAATTGGGTATCAAAACGCCTGGAATTCGACGGGCCAGCCGGTAAACCTGGGAACGCCATTGCGCTGTTGTTGTCTGGCGGTTGAATTGATCCGGGTTTTCGATCCACATCTTGGGGTCGCATTCAGGGTCCATGCTTCCCACCAGGATCAAATTCCCGGCTTCCGGGCGATGGTACGTCGCCAGGGTATGGTCCGAAACCACGTAGCCCTTGTTCAGGATATCCACCCCGGCCGGGGCAGGCAAAAAATGGACTTCATGCCGCAAGGCACGCGTTTTGATGTTCATGTCCTTTTCAACATCCGCCATGCGGTTGACGACAAATGAATGCGGTCCGGCGGCGTTGACGACGACGGGTGCATCCAAACAAGAGCCGTCATCGAGGGTAACGCCTGAAACGCGGTTGGCGTTGCGGTGAATTTTAGCAACACTTCGGTTGAAAATAAATCGTGCGCCATGCGCTTCAGCAGCCCGCTGCAGGTTATGAACGGAAAGCTGGGGATCGTTGATGTATCCGGTGCTCGGCACATAGACCACTTGATCCAGCCGGGATGACGGCTCGTTGAAAAAATCCGGATCATCCGGCAAGCGCGGTGGCCAGAAGTCGTGCTGGTCATAATACGGTGCCATCCGCGAAAGCATATCCATATCCCACAGTTCATATGGAACGCCTACGTTTCTGAGAAATCCCAGGATTTTTTGGGATATATGCCCCAGAATCAAACCACCGGTATTGATATAACGCGCCAATCCCCTTTCGTCGGTCACACCCAGATGGTCAGCCCAGTTAACCCAGTGAAAGTACCCCTCATAGGCAATGGCGACACCGTCCAGGGTTGAGTAATGGGTCCTGATGACGGCACAAGAACTGCCGGTGGATCCATAACCCGCGGCAGGCAGCTTATCAACAACAACGGGCCGGTAATGCAACTTGGCAAGTTCAAAAGCCGTGGCCGTGCCCATGATTCCGGCGCCGATGACAATCGCATCCGAAGTTTGCGTCATTTACGACCTCCTTTTTGACATTCTGAAATTGCACCCATCGTTTCATCGTCCGGCGATGCTTTTTTAACGGCGCTTCGCCATTGTTTCATGATGCTGTCTCGATTTTCATCACTCATGGAAGGCGAAAAAATTCGGTCCTCTTTCCATGTGCGTTTTATATCCTGAAATCCTTTCCATAGGCCGGCACCCAGACCTGCCAGAAAGGCGGCCCCCAATGCCGTCGTCTCCACCATCTTGGGTCGAATGATCCGGCAACCCAGAAAATCCGCCTGTATCTGCATCAGCAGGTCGTTGGCGCTGGCGCCCCCGTCCACTTTGAGTTGAACAAGATTCCTCCCGAAATCGGATACCATGGCCGCTAAGATCTCTGCATTCTGCAGGGCGATACCCTCCAGGGTCGCCCGCGCCAAATGTCCCCGTTTGGTTCCGAGCGTCAGACCGCAAATGAGTCCGCGTGCGCCGGGGATCCAATGGGGTGCGCCCATGCCCACAAAGGCAGGGACCACAATGACGCCCCCTGAATCTTCCACCGATTTCGCCAGGGTTTCAACCTCGCCTGCGCTGTTGATGATACCCATGCCATCACGTAGCCACTGCACGGCGGATCCGGCAATAAACGCGGACCCTTCAAGCGCATACGTGGTCCTGCCGTCAAGGTTCCATGCCACCGTCGTTAACAGTTTGTTTTTGCTTCGAACCGGCGTATCACCGGTATTCAGCAAAAGGAAAGCGCCTGTTCCATAAGTGCATTTTGCTTCGCCTGGCTGAAAACAGGCTTGTCCGAACAGCGCTGCCTGCTGATCACCGGCCATACCGCATATGGGAATGCCGTCCGGCAGACCAGGCACTTTTTCCGTACATCCATAAATCTCGGAGCAGCTTCTGATCTCCGGTAGAATGTTCAGGGGAACACCGAGGATCCCGGCAAGCTGGTCATCCCATGCCAATGTCTCAATATTCATCAGCAGCGTTCTCGATGCATTCGTGGCGTCGGTCACGTGGGATCCGCCATTGGTCAATTTCCATGTCAGATACGTATCAATAGTCCCGGCAATGGCTTTACCCGAAGCGGCTTCCCCGCGAAGTCCTGTCAGCATGTCAAAATACCATTTCAACTTGGTGCCGCTGAAATACGGATCCAGCAACAGCCCGGTTTTCTCTTGAAACAGGTTCTCCAACCCTTCCTTTTTAAGAATTTCGCATATCGCTTTTGTCCGCCGGCACTGCCACACAATCGCATGATGATACGGTTTTCCGGTTTCCCTGTTCCAAATCAGCGTGGTTTCTCTCTGGTTGGTTATGCCGATGGCGCAAATTTCGGATGCTGAAACGGCACCTTTCTCCAATGCCTGTGCCACGGCGACCAAAACAGAATCCCATATATCCGCAGGATCATGCTCAACCCATCCCTGCTGCGGGTATATCTGGCGAATCGTTTTGTAGCCATGGGCCTTGATGTTGAGCTTCCGGTCTAAAAGTATGACGGTTGTGCCCGTGGTCCCCTGGTCGATGGCCATAATGACATCCGGCATGGTTTCCTCCTTACAGTATTCGTTATTAGAACCTATACCAATAACAAGGGTGCCTTTAAGGCTGATAGTCAATGTAATATAATGATCTGTAAAAACCGGAGTATGGGAGTGTTGGAGTAGCGGAGTAAGAACAACCTGAAGTAGTGGATTATCGTAGTATTGAAAAAACCTTTTTTCAAACCATTACGCTAACGCTCTACCACTCCATGCCGCTCTCTCATCACGCCATCATTCCAATACTCCGGTACTCCATTTCTTTATCTCCAGCACTCCAGATGTTTATAACCATGCCGCCAAATAAAATCAAACGCAACATTAAAAAAGTCTTCATTGACAATTATTCATTAACCGTTGATAATTGATAAATAATTTTAAATAAGGGCCATTAATCATGCAAAACCTTCATGAAACAACCGGACATTTTTCAGGTGATAAGGGGCTTAAAATCTTTTACCGCAAGCTGCCCGCTGAAAAGGAGAAAACGCGGCTGGTAATCGCGCATGGCCTTGGCGAGCATTCCGGAAGGTATGATCGGGTCGCTAATCGTCTGGTAACGGAAGGCGTTTCCATCTGGGCACTTGATTTTTGCGGCCACGGTCGAAGTGAAGGCAAAAGAGGTCACGTCCATAATTTTGGGCAGTACATCTCGGACCTTGATAAGCTCGTCGCCATTGCATCAGAGGGCGCTCCAAAACATTCCAAAATATTTCTTCTGGGCCACAGCCTCGGTGGACTCATTGCGCTGAACTATGCGTTTCGGTTTCCGGATAAGCTGAATGGTCTGGTGGTGTCGTCTCCTGTCCTGGCATTTAAGGTCAAGGTGCCGGCCGTCAAAATCGTATTGGGCAAAGTCATGTCCGTTGTTTTGCCTGGGTTGAGCATGGCCAATGAACTGGATCCGACAAAAATAAGTCATGACAAATCCGTGGTGGATGCCTACATCCATGATCCGCTGGTCCACAATCGTGTGACGGCACGCTGGTTCACGGAATTCGCTGCCGCAATGGAAAAGATCCGTCAATCCGCTCCGGAATTGAAAGTCCCCATTCTCATGCAAATCGCCGGAAATGATTTCCTGGTGGATGCCAGCGCCTCGGAATCATTTTTTAACCATCTTTCTCTGGAAGACAAAACGATCCATGTTTACAGCGATCTCTTTCATGAAATTTATAACGAACCTGAAAAACAGCGCACCGCAGTTCTTGATGATCTTAATACATGGTTAGAAGCACGTCTCTAGTTCAGGTATAGATAACATTGAACGGCAAGGGCGGGTATTTCCAAACCTTGGGTTTGGGAAGGATATGCTGTCCGCCGACGGAAAGCCAATAGAGATCCGGTTTTAAATCCCTCAACTTGCCGTCATCCGGCGGTCTTGCCTGATTGGTATAGGCATAGGTTGTCTGAAATATGCACACGCCATTATTTTCCATCCGGCCGACTATATAGTTTTTCTTGAACCTTTTCGGACTGATGCCGTTTGCCGCAGCAATTTCGTTCATTTCCGCGTCTGAAAATTGCATGAGAACGGACCGTGAAGCCCCCCGTTCAGAAATTCTTATCAAAGCCCTTGACTCGCTGCTGCCAGCATACACCGTCGTGATACAGGGTATTCTCTTAAAATACTGAGCGGCCACGATTGCCGCCGTCCGCCGGCCACCGGCCATCACCGGCAGGCTGTAGTATTCAAAAAATTTCTTCTGAATATCCTCGGCGCACTTATCACCTTTCTCATAAATATCCTTGGAGATATACCGAAGGCTCCGGGCCAGATCTTCAGCAGCGTCTGCAATAGGCCAGTCCACGCGCACATGGAAATGAGACAGAACGTAACGATTTCTGTGTCTGGTGGCCTTGTCCCGCTGAATGAGAAGAGAATAATCCACCGGAAGAATATCTTTGAGAAAGTCGAAAAAATGAGCAGCTTCCAGATATTTCTGATTTCTATCGAATTTTTCGGAAAGGGTCAGCGCTTCGGAGTGGAGGAGATTGGTTTTGGTTGTTTTGTTGACGTCAAAAAAGCGGATATACTTTTTATGTGTGGCCGGAACCGTATCTTCCACAAAAATAAGAAGAAACGTGTTTTGGCTTTCATATTCCACATCCGGGATACGCGCCCGCGGCTTTAATTCGCGTTTTTCAACAAACGGGTAAGGTTCCTGTTTGCCTAAAAAATTATCAAGTGAGTCAATGAGTGCATATTGAATTATGAACCGGTCAAGTTCATCCCTCAACAGCTCATAATATGAACGCCTTAACTGGTTTGCACGGCTCAACTCTTCCCTTACGCTCCAGAATGCCATGCTGATCTCCTGATGTATGGTGTTAACCAACGTTTGAATGCAAAACAGCTTTGCCGAACTTTCCAGCAGGGAGTATTTACTGAAAAATTATTTTCTAAACTATATCATCGATTGCTTGAATCGTCAACCATTGTCATCCTGATTATTTTGTCTTTCAATCCAGCGAAACAAGGACTCCCGATAGCGATAACCCAAAAAAACGAAAAGGCAGCATACGCCTGCAGCAACAGCCAGAATCATATAGTTTTCTTTATAAAGCATACTCCCCTGGAGACTCAGGATAAACGTTCCGGGCATCCTCCCGACGGCGCTCAGCCATACGAATATTTTAAAGGGCATCGCGCTCAAGCCTAGAAAAATGCACAGGTAGTCCTTTGGAAACCCCGGGAAAATAAAAAGAACAAAAATAATCAGGGCTCCCTCCCGCCTGACAAGGGTATCAAACCGCTGCAGGTGTTTTGCCGGAATGAGTCGCCGGACGAAGCGTTTCCCCAAAACTTTGCCGATGGAAAAATTGATAATCGATCCTGCCGTCAGAGCAATGCTCGAAAAGATAAAACCTTTTATTGTCCCGAAAAGATAGCCGCCGACAAATCCCGTCATTTCTCCCGGAACCGGGGCAAAAAGAACCTGAAGGATCTGAATCAGCATAAAGATCAGGGGCGCTCCGGGACCGAATGCCGAAATATATGCCGATATTTTATTTTTATCCGATAAAAAATTGAAAAGCCGGATGGCCTTTTCAGCCAGATGGATTTTATACGCCACTGCCCCTGAAAGGATAAGGATACCGGTAAAGATACTTATAAGGATGACGTATTTCTTTACGTGAGGCGTGTCCTTTACCATTCACAACCTTTGTGTTATGCTGCCGTTTCCAATGCTGCTATGGCCGGCAGTTTTTTGCCCTCCAGGAGTGAAAGAAAAGCGCCGCCGCCCGTTGATATGTAGGTAATTTTATCGGTCACACCGGCTTGATGAACAGCGCTTCCGGTCTCCCCTCCCCCGACAATCGAAGTGGCCGGCAATTGGGCGATGGCATGCGCAAGGGCGTAAGTGCCTTTACTGAAAGGCTCCATTTCAAAAACCCCCATGGGCCCGTTCCAGATAATGGTCCCGACGTCCTGAAGCACTTCGCTGTACAGCACTGTCGAAGCGGGTCCGATATCCATCGCCATCCAATCCAACGGTATTTCCTGGACCGGCACGTTGCGATGTCGGGCATCCGCCTGAAACCGTTCTGCGACAACAGCATCAACGGGTATGTAAAACTTTATTTTCCTTTCAGCCGCCTGCTTCAAAACGCGCCCGGCGGTATCGACAAGGTCTTCCTCGGTCATGGATTTCCCGACATCGCAGCCGCTATATTTTAAAAAGGTGTTGGCCATGGCGCCGCCGATCAATATCTTATCTACATGCTGCAGCATATTTTCCAGCGCTGTAAGCTTGCTCGATATTTTGGCGCCGCCGATAACCGCTGCAAGCGGACGGACAGGATTCGCCATTGCTTTATAAATATAATCCAATTCCTTCTTAAGCAGCAATCCGGCGGCCGAAACAGGTGCAAATTGGGTGATGGATACAACCGAAGCGTTTACACGATGGCAAACGGCAAATGCGTCGTTGATGTAGATGTCGCAATTCGCTGCCAGCTCTTTTCCAAATGACGTATCGTTCTTTTCTTCTTCCGGATGAAATCGAAGGTTTTCCAGGAGCACAACATCTCCGGGTTTCATGCTTTCAACCAGGGATCGCACTTCCGCCCCGATGCAGTCGCCTGCCATCTTTACGTCTGTTTGCAGCAAACTGCCGAGCCGTTTCGCAACCGGCGACAAACTGAATTCGGGAGCAACCTTTCCTTTGGGCCTTCCCAAATGCGATGCAATCACCAGCTTGGCATCATTTTCAATCGCATACTTCAATGTCGGAAGCACAGCAAGAATTCTGCCGTCATCCACAACGTTCTGATCGTTATCGAGGGGCACATTGAAATCGACCCTTACAAATACGGTTTTTCCTGATATGTCGACATCTTTTATTGTTTTCATGGTCACCCCCTTTAATAGATATTATTTTTTCACTTAAGTTCATGTACACGATTACGGTTACGATTACGTGCACAGATTTTCTACAAAGACTGCGGAAGGAATAATATCTATTGGTCCTTCGTGTCTTTGTCTTGAAGTTTCCGGTGAATCTCCTTTTTTTTTGACCACCGCTCCAAAAAACCTACCATGCCCGCGGCATACGCCCTATCAAGATATGTCCCCCGTATCTTCAACCCCTCTTTGCCTTTCATGGCAACCCTGAGGCATTCTGTTTTGTGTTCGCACGCAAGACAGGTCTCCGGGGAACATCTAAGCCCGTCTTCGCATTCGGGAAACACGATGTCCAACGCACCGAAACAGGGCGGGAACCCTTTATGCGCCGTTGTCATGCTCATGGTTCATCCTGTTGATGTATCCCTGATCGGCAAAACTGAAATACCCGTTATTTCCGATAATCAGATGTTCGTGAACGGTAATACCCATCATTCTGCAGGCAGAAACGAGTTTTCTGGTGATCAATATGTCTTCTTCAGATGGTTCTGGATCTCCCGAAGGATGATTGTGGGCAAATATGAGGGCAGCTGCACGATTATCGAGTGCCGCCCGAATCACTTCTCTCGGGTACACCGCGCTGGCCGTCAACGTTCCTTTGAAAAGTGTTTCAGCAGCAAGGACTCTGTTCTTTGCATCGAGGAACACCGCCATAAAAAACTCTCTGCTTTTATCTCTCAGCGTATGCGTCAAATAATCAAAGAGTTCTTTCGAGCTGTTTATCGGATCTTTGTGAATCAGTTTTTTGTTCAGGTACCTATCACAAACCGCTTTTATCAGCTTTATGCCGATTAAATTTTTAGGCCCGATCCCCTCGATTTCACACAACTCTCCGGCTGATGCTTCAAAAACCCCCTGAAGTGTCTTAAATTTTTTTAAAGATGCTTTCGCGGTATCTTTGCAATCCTTTCGAGGTGTACCCATGGTGAGGAGAAGCTCAATAATTTCATAATCATGAAATCCGGAGAGACCGGATTCAAGAAACTTGTCTCTGAGTCTTTTTCTGTGGCCTTCGCCTTTATGGCTCTTAGTCTTCATCCAATTCTTGCTTCAGGTCACGCGTCATTAATCGAATCAGGGCTTCTTTGGGGGATACATCATGATACACGACCTGGTAAATCTCATGACAGATGGGCATGACCACACCGAGTTTTCGAGAAAGCTTGTATACGGATTTGGAAGTTCTTATCCCCTCTGCCACCATGGCCATGCCTGAGAGTATATCACTCACCTTCTCACCCAGACCGATCCTTTTTCCGACGGTATAATTCCGGCTGATATCGCCGGTGCAGGTGAGAATGAGATCGCCGATTCCTGCCAAACCGGTGAATGTCCTGGGGTTCGCCCCCATTGCAAGACCCAGGCGTCTGATTTCCGTCTGCCCCCTGGTGATAAGTGCCGCCCGCGTGTTCAAACCCAAACCAAGACCATCTATGATCCCTGCTGCAATGGCAATGACGTTTTTGACGGATCCGCCAAGCTCGACACCAACGGTGTCATCATTCCTGTAAACTCTGAAATAGGGTGTCGCAAATACACGCTGTACTATTTCAGCAACATCCAGATCCGTGGAAGCAGCGGTAATAACCGTAGGAACCTGACGGGCGACCTCTTTTGCAAAACTGGGTCCCGAAAGAACAGCCAGGTTGCCCACCCGTATTTCAGGCAGCACATCATGCAACACCCCCGTCATGGTCAGATGGCTTTTATTTTCGATCCCCTTGGAAGCCGAAACGAGAATGGCATCTTTCGAAATGTGGGCAGATATCATCCCGGCGATGCTTCTGACATGATGTGACGGAACTACGATGACAATCATGTCCTTGCCTGTGGCAACCTCGGCGATATCATTTGAGGGCATAATATTCGGTGAAAGGGAAACACCGGGTAAAAATACCCTGTTTTCTCTCTGCTCCTGGATCTGTTTTTTAATCTCTTCTTCAAATACCCAAAGGTCAACCCTGTAACCTTTTAATGCAAGCAGATGCGCCAGCGCTGTTCCCCAACTTCCCGCGCCGACAACGCCTATGTTGAAGTCCTTGGCCTGCTTTTTCATTCTTCATCTTCTTTTTCTGCCAGCCGCACAGCTCCCACGACGCGCTCATCTTTTTCGATATCGATAAGCTTAACGCCCTGGGTATTGCGGCTGATAACGGATATGCCGCTGATCGCCATACGGATAATCTTGCCGATGTCGGTCATGAGCATTAAATCATCATGCTCTTCAACAAGCAGTATGGACACAACCTTTCCGTTTCGCTCGCTGGTTTTGATGGTAATCACCCCCATACCGCCACGTTTCTGCAAGGTATACGCATCAATAGAGGTTCGCTTCCCGTAGCCGTTTTCCGTTGCCACAAAGAGAGTCTGGCCATGGCTTAATACCTCCATGCTCACAATGTAATCCTTAGCGGAAAGCCGCATCCCGCGTACGCCCCTAGCCACCCGACCCGTCGGGCGAACATCCGTCTCATGAAAGCGGATCGATTTGCCCATCCGTGATCCCAAGAACACATTCCGGGTTCCGTCCGTAATTCGTGCGGAAATCAGTTCGTCGCCAGGCACCAGATCCAATGCGATAATGCCGCCGGCCCTCGGGCGACTGTATGCCAATATGTCTGTTTTCTTTACCAGGCCGCTCTTGGTCGCCATGATGACATAAAGACCCGGATCGAACGCCGGCACATCAAGGACCGTAGCCAGCTGCTCGTTATCCTCCAGATTCAGAAGATTGACAATCGCTTTTCCCCTGCTCAGCCGGCCTGCCTGTGGAATTTCATAAACCTTTCGCCAATACACTCTTCCTTTGCTGGTAAAAAAGAGAAAAGTATGATGCGTCGATGCCACAAACAAGCGCTCAACAAAATCCTCGTCTTTTGTGCCCATTGCGGTCTTTCCTTTTCCGCCGCGCCGCTGACTCTGGTACAAGGTGATGGGGTTTCTCTTGATATAGCCGCTGTTGGAAATGGTAACCACCATATCTTCTTCGACAATCATATCCTCCATGGTCAATTCTTTTGTTTCTTCGACGATCTCAGTTCGACGGACATCACCATATTCTTTCTGAATCTCTGTCAATTCGTCCTTGATAATATTCAGAACGATCCGGTCACTGCTCAAGATCTCTTTATACCAGGCAATATCCTTTAACAGGTTTTCATATTCTTCATTAATTTTATCTCTTTCGAGTCCGGTTAATCTTTGTAACCGCATATCCAGTATGGCTTGAGCCTGTATGGGTGTCAGGCTGAACTCCTCAGTCAAGCGTTCTTTGGCTTCGAGGGGTGTCTTGGAACTTCGAATCAGCGCCACAACTTCGTCAAGGTGATCAAGGGCTGTTTTCAATCCCTCCAAAATGTGAGCGCGCGCCTCCGCCTTGTTCAAATCGAATCGCGTTCTGCGAACAATAATTTCCCTGCGGTGCAGAATGAAGTGGTCCAGAAGTTGCTTCAAACTCATTATTTCGGGCTGTTTATTGACCACCGCCAAAAATATAATGCCGAATGTATTCTCAAGTTGTGTGTGTTTATACAAATTGTTGACAATCACGTCCGGAAACTGATTCTTTTTTAAACCCAGCGCAATGCGCATTCCGTCACGGTCCGACTCGTCTCTGACGTATTTGACACCTTCCAGCTGTTTTTCTTTCATCAGCGAAGCAATCTTTTCGATAAGCCTCGCCTTGTTTACCTGGTAGGGAAGTTCAGTAATGATAATGGTTTCATTGCCCGTCCGTTTATCCTTTTCGGTGCCGGCCCGTGCACGTATCCGAATGATTCCCCGCCCGGTTTTGTAAGCATCTCGAATTCCCCCGGTACCATAGATGATCCCTGCTGTCGGGAAATCCGGCCCGGGTATAAAACCAAGCAACGCTTCACTGGTAATACCGGGATTATCGATGACGGCCTTGATGGCATTAATAAGCTCGGAAAGATTATGGGGGGGAATATTGGTGGCCATCCCCACCGCAATTCCTGAAGAACCATTGGCCAGAAGCGAGGGTATCATGGTCGGCAGCACCGAGGGTTCCGTCAAGGACTCATCATAATTAGGTATGTAATCAACCGTATCCTTATCCAGATCCTGCAGCATCTGATGGGACAGCTTCGCCATTCGAATTTCGGTGTATCGCATGGCAGCCGCTGGATCACCGTCAACGGATCCAAAGTTCCCCTGGCCATCCACCAAAAGGTAGCGCATAGAAAAATCCTGGGCCATGCGAACGATCGTATCATAGACCGCCGTGTCTCCGTGGGGGTGATACTTACCGATCACGTCGCCGACAATTCTGGCGGATTTTTTATAAGGTTTGTTCCAGTCATTTTTCAGCTCATTCATCGCAAAGAGAATACGGCGATGAACCGGCTTCAAACCGTCTCTTACATCGGGTAAGGCTCTTCCGATGATGACACTCATGGCATAATCGAGATATGATTTCTTCATCTCCTTTTCAATGCTGATTTCAGGAGTATGTTCTTTAAACGTCATTTGCTCACCTTATGAATCTCTTGATTGATCCTGTTTAATCCGTTGTTTCATTTTCCGCCACTTTTATTTCAGAAGGCTCAACCATAACCTGATAATTGGCGTGATAAATATTTGTAAAAGTTAAAAAAGCCGTGATAACCAGCGGGCCATAAATAATACCCAGAATCCCAAAGAGCTTCAATCCGCCGATAATTGAGAAGAAAACCAGAAGCGAGTGCATTTTAACACGCTGGCCCACCAGTGTGGGTTTGAATAAATATTCAATTCCACCGGATAATATTATATAAAAAATAACAAAAAAAACACTCGTGGCCACACGGCCTTTTAAAAACAGATAAATGGCGGCGGGTATAAAAACAACACCGATTCCAATAATGGGCAGAAAGGCCAGCAAGCCCATGATCACGCCCCATAAAAAAGGGGAGCTCAATCCAAAAAAAGAAAAAACAAACCCACCGAGCACACCTTGAATCAACCCGCCAAGTCCATTTCCGATCAGAATGGCTCCGGCCATATCTTTGAATTTTTTGATGAGCATCTCATCCTGATCGTTCGGCAGCGGCGACAAATCGCTAATAAATGAAATGAGTCTGCCGCTGTCTATAAGGAGATAATAAACAACCAAAAGCATCAGAAAAAAATTGACGACAAACGCCAGTGTATTGGAAGCAATGAATCTTGCCTGATCGTATAAAAAAAGCCCGATGAATTTAGCAATTTCGGAAATATATTTGTTCAGATCTTCACCGGTTATTTCAAAATTGAAATTGGCCAACACGCTGTTGGCTTTTTCAAGGATAGCGCTTCCCTGTATAAGCGCCATGACTTGATTGTTGATGGCCAGTTTCTTTGCTGTTGAATAGAGATCGAACGCCTCCTTTGAAAGAATACTGACAAAAAAAACAGTTGGAATGAACAGAATACAAAAAATCAAACCACAGGTGACCAGAGATGCCAGCGCCGGTCTTACCCGCCCTTTTCCAATGATGAAACCATAAACAGGGCCGAAAATGCCTGTTACAACAGCTGCGAGGATTATGATCGAAATAAAAGGCCAGAAAAGCCAGCCGAGCAATAAAATGGAGACCAGAAAGCAGGCCAGAAAAAACCACAGTATTTTATCGCCGGACGCTGTTACGCCCATATCACCTCCACGGACTCACCATCGTGTTGTTCAGGGGGAATATTTTAAAAGTAATAACTACGCAGTCCTTTCTCATTTGCATGTTGAGGGCTGCGTGATAATTTTCTCGAAGGGTAGCATGCAAGTCAAATGGCAGGTACTCTATCGACTGACGTAAGATCCTGCTGCAAAAATTAGCAGCAATTCATATACAAATACAGGAATATAGCTTCCAAATATCGCATAAAGAATTCCGCCGCCTACAATCGCAGGCACACCACAAAAAACAACAATACCCAATTTTCTGCTGACGTCCATTTATTTTCTCCCAATTCGGCGTTTTTCGGTCCCTGTTTCGTAATCCTTCTATGCCATGAAGTTATTTTAATTGTTAGCAATAATTGCCGTTGAAGTAAAGAAAAAAATTAGCGTTCTACAATCATCGCCATGCCCATACCTCCCCCGATACACATGGTAATGAGACCGGTCCGGTAATTTTTGCGCTTCATCAAATGTATACCGCTCACCATTTGGCGCGCGCCGGTACACCCGATGGGATGTCCCAGCGAAATACCGCTTCCGACTTCATTGGGACGATCGTTTTCAATTCCCAGTTCACGCATACAGCCGATGGCTTGCGCGGCAAACGCTTCATTCAATTCGATCATATCGATATCATTCAACGTCATGCCCGTTGACTGCAACACCTTCTTCACTGCCGGTATGGGGCCCAGTCCCATGTACGCGGGATCAACGCCGCCCGACCCGAAAGCCTTGATCTTAACCCAGGGGTCCAGACCCAATTCCCGGGCTTTTTCAGCGCTCATCAACAGGACGGCGGCCGCCGCATCATTGATGCCGGAAGCATTTCCGGCGGTTACTGTTCCGTCTTTCTTAAAAGCAGGTTTTAATCCGGCCATTTGTTCAATATCCGTGTCCATGGGGCGCTCATCCGTCTCAAATATGGTTTCGCCTTTTCGGGTTTTGATGATCACCGGAACGATTTCATCTTTAAAAAAACCGTCTGCGATCGTTTTTCTTGCGCGCTGATGACTCAACACGCCCAGTTCATCCTGTTCCTGCCGACTGATATCGTATATAGATGCAATATTTTCAGCGGTCAGCCCCATATGGTAACCGTAGAAAATTTCAAAAAGGCCGTCAAAAACCATCAGATCATAGACCTCTCCCACGCCGGTCAGTTCCATACGGTGTCCCCAGCGTGCTTTGGGTAATGCCATGGGGACGGTGCTCATGCTCTCCTGCCCGCCGGCCAGAACAACATCAGCCTGATCGGCCATGATTGAGGCGGCACCCAGCGCAATGGCCTTGAGTCCGGAGCCGCAGACCTTGTTGATGGTCATGGCAGGGGTCTCTTTGGGTATGCCTGCGCGTATCATGGATTGGCGGGCGGGGTTCTGTCCCTGAGCGGCCTGAAGCACGTTCCCCATGATCACTTCATCGATGTTTACCGGTGCCAGTGTATCATCCCAGTCATTGTATTGTTCCTCAAGCGCGATGAGCCCTTTGCCCTTGAGTATATCCGGCGCATTTGCCGCCATTTGGTCACTTTTAACAGGTCTCAACTTGGCGCGCTTGATAACATCCTTTATGACAATCGAACCGAGATCCACTGCGGAAACGCTTTTCAAGCCCCCCCCGAACGATCCGATGGCGGTCCTTGCACCGCTTACGACAACCACTTCTCTCATTAGGTACCTCCAATTTTGACTATTTTCGATTGAACTGATATGCAGACACCCTATAGCATAAGTAAACGGCTGGGTCCATAGAATGCGAGTAGAAGAACTTCAACATTCAACGCTCAACATCGAACATTCAAGAAGGAATTCCATCGATTTAACAGTCTTTGAATTCCCATTTTATTTCCTCTATTATAAACGATGGAACGCAGCGAACTCCATCTTCGACGTTGGAAGTTGGATGTTGGATGTTGGATGTTAAATCTTTTTTGCTCGTTCCCACGCTCCGGCATGGGAATACATCCGTTTGTAGGTTGAATATTTATATTGGTTACAAATACTTAAAACCTAACACCTAAAATTTAAAACTATTGCTGCCATGTGTTTAATCGTTCTATCATACCGTCACCATCCCGGCTTTCGACTCATTCTTGCCGCGAACCGGGATGAATTTTATGACCGCCCCACCCGGTCCCTGTCCTTCTGGCAGGACCGCCCGGATATTCTGGCGGGTCTTGACATGAGGGGCGGCGGGACGTGGCTGGGTATTACAAAGACCGGACGGATCGCAGCCATCACGAATTTCAGGCATATCCCTTCCATGCGGCAGGACGCGCCTTCCCGGGGGATGCTGGTGAAAGATTTCTTGACCGGAGACGTATCACCGACTGAATATGCAGCTCATGTTCAATCCATTGGAAACCGCTACAATGGATTCAATCTGATCGTCGGGGATGCGGAGTCGCTTTTAGCCTCATCAAGAACTTTTCGAACCGTTTTCGCCAAATCCGCCTTTACAATGGGTTTGTATGCAAATGCCTTGATTCCGATAGCAGCCGAGTTTTTATCAGATATTTTTTTGCTGTAGCCGGTACAAAGGATTACTGGTATATCGGATCGAATTTTCATAAGTTCAATGGCCAACTCATCTCCGGTCATATTGGGCATGGTCATATCGGTAATAACCAGATCGAAATCATCGGGTTTAGAGCGAAACAGTTCCAAAGCCTCGACACTGCTGGTGCGAACGTTAACCCGGTATCCTAACCCTTCCAAAATCTGATTGCCCATCTTTGCGATGGGCAATTCATCGTCAACAAACAGAATGCTTTCAGTCCCGGAAGGCAGCTTCTCTTTCTCGTATAGTAAATGGTCCTCACGCTTTTTTGTAATGGGCAGGTAAATCGAAAAAACGGTCCCTTTACCCAATTCGCTTTCAACGCTAATTTTGCCGCCATAAGATTCAACAATGCCATGAACCAACGCAAGCCCCATCCCTGTGCCCTCACCGATACCCTTAGTGGTAAAATACGGCTCAAAAATAGAACCGATGATATCCGGTGAAATGCCCGGACCGTTATCGGATACGGTTACTTTCATATAGTTGCCGGATTTCAGCTCCGATAGCAGGTGGGCTGATTGATCGTTAAATTCGACATCAGTCAACCCGACTTCTAAAATACTACCGGCTTTCTCCATGGCTTGCGCCGCATTGGTGCACAGGTTCATAAAAAGCTGGTAGACTTGCGACGGATTACCCATGATCAGTGAACGGCTTTCTACGTTTTCCTTGATCTCAATGGTTGTCGGAATCGTTGATCGGATAAGCCTCAGCACCTCTTTGGCAATGGTATCCACGCGGATGGGTTTCCTTTCCTCATCGGACTGGCGGGAAAAAGCCAATATCTGTTTGACCAGATCCCTCGCCCGCTTTCCCGCCGTATACACCTCCTGCAGATTGTCCTCTATTGGTGTTCCTTTTCCTACATCATCCAGAGCCAACTCTGTAAACCCGATTATCGATGAAAGAATATTGTTAAAATCATGGGCGATACCACCGGCTAAAATCCCTATGGCCTCCATCTTTTGGCCCTGATGAAGTTGGGATTCAAGTCGTTTGGCCTGGGAAATGTCGCTCACCGTCAAGATCTGTCCTCTGGAGGGTTCCGCGGGATCTAAGGAACAACCCTGAAGCATACAATCAAAGACGGTGCCGTCCTTGCGAACCCATCGTGTCTCCACTTTAGCAATTTTTCCCTCCGTAATTCCAGCGTAAATCTCTCGGCCTGCTCGCTCATACTCATCATCCTCCAGGTATAGAACCCTGGCGCTTTGCCCCAATAGGGAACCTTGCTCATAACCCAACATCCGGTACATGGTCTCGTTGGCCCAGCCCAATTTGCGGTGAGTGACCAGACCAATTCCTACTGGAGAAGCACTCAGAATGGCCTTCATTCTCTCCTCGCCCTCCCGCAGCGCCTCCTCTGCCTCCTGTCGCTCTGAACCCTCCTGTTTGAGTTTTTGAAGCGCACTTTTCAAGTTCTCGTTTTTGATCCGTATTTCACGGGTCCTATCTTTCACCTCTTGCTCAAGGTTTTCGGCATATGTCTTTTCCCGGTCTCTGGCTTGCCGCAAAGTATCAACCATATTATTGAATACTTTGGCAAGCAAACCTATTTCATTTTTTGTATCGATATCAACGTGTGTTGTCAAATCCCCTTCTTGAACACGCAAGGCCCCCTTGGAGAGTTTGTCCAATGGCCTGATAAAGGTTTTAATAGAAAATACCACAATTACAATAATCGAGAATATCAAGAAAAGGACAGTTACCAGGGTAAAGTTGCCAATCATTTTATCAAAGGTTAAATCGAGTGTATTGCGAACCTCTTGAATAGAAGCAAAAATAGCGGACTCCGGCACCACGACCCCCAGGCGCCATCCGGTTGAAGGCATGAAATGGGATGAGATAAGATACGATTGTCCATTCAGGATAAACTCGGAAACCCCGAAGTTTTTCTCAAGCATACTTTTGCCGATATTTCTGATTTCCGAATTAGAAGAGTCCAGTAGACTATGTTTTAAAATAATCGAGGCATCCACCAGTTTGTCCCGATCTATTTTGATTTCAAACATGTCCAAATATTCCGGAGGAAAGGCAATGAGTCTGCCCTGATTGTCAACAAGAAAAGAAAACAAGTCTTTGATCCTATGAGGGGATGGTATATTTTCAAAGATGTCTTTCACAATTGTATCAAGGGTAACGTCAACCCCGGCTGCACCAAGATATTCTTTCTTTTTGCTGTAAATAGGGCTACTCGCAGTGATCAATAATCCCTGGCCGACACTGTCCAAATAGATGTTTGACCATACCGTCTTGCGTTCAAGGTTATTTTCCGGTTTTGCAATCACATACCAGGCGGCATTTCTAATATCAAATTTTGTTGTCGAAGGAAGTTTCTCAACACCATGAATGTTGGGATAGTAACGGGAAATTCCAGGCTCGGTGACAACATAACTGGCTACACTTTCAGGATTTTCCTCTTTAACGGTTTCGAGAAGCGTATCAAGGTGGGAAAGCGTCTTGATTTGTTCACGGATTCCCGGTGACATGGCAAGAGATCCCCAATATAATACCATTGTTCTTTCGGAACGATCGTTTGAAAATATTTTATTGCGCGGATAGATGACCAGCTTCTCGTTTGGTTTGAGGGGGTTCTTTCCGTATAAGGCCGTATTCTCAAGAAAAAAGGTAGCTTGTTTCGCTATCAAGGCTGAAGAAGCAGCCAATTTTTTAAAAATGCTATCATATCGCATGGCCTGTTCATGTGTAATACGGGCCATAAAAGCCTTTGCATTATCTCTGATGTTTATCTCATTTTTGGAGACAGAAAATTCTCCGAATTCTCTAAGCATTTGTGTGGCAATATAAATCAGAGAAAACATTGATAACACCAAAACACCTGAAAATATTATCAATAATTTAGCACCTATTTTCGAATGTATCCATCTAATCATAACAACACCTTTAACGAGGTTAACGTATGGTTTGACTACTGTAATAGTGCATTTCAACCTGATCCCAGATAATTCAGTGAGTCAGACAACATCACAAACCATGCTTTCTGCATCATTATTTATCTGATAGCCGACCATTTCAAGTATTGCTTTTTACCGGTATCCCGGAAAATTTCAGAGCGAGTATACTCAAGGTTCGGATAATACTTGACTGCCTGTCTATGGAAACCTGCATCTGCGAGCCCTTATTTTTAAGCCGCTATAAAAGGAAGAAAGACAGCCCAACAATCACAAATCAACAATCAACAATCCCCATGAGCACCTCATGTAATA
>CAYTAQ010000051.1:0-18689 GCA_964435695.1 uncultured Desulfobacterales bacterium
CTGACAAGGCTTTACAGCCTGTTAAGAGGCGCAGGCGCCGAACTTCATTATATCTATATCCCCTGCAGCCCGATCCAGGGCAACAGCGTCTACTGGAGCCCTATTTCAAAGGGATTGAAGGTATCAAGGTATCTTCGTGCCCATCTCTCGGATCGCGTCATGCCCAGAATCTGCACTGCAACGCCCATCGGAAAGATTGACTGGCATTCCAGCGGATGGGCCGTGGAAAAGGATGATACCAACGATCGCTTTTTCTGGATCCGAACACCTTATACGCCGGCATATTTCAAAGCTTTTGCAGAAAAGGTGGATCAACTGGAGGGTGTGCGTGTCAACGCGGAAGGCACACTGGATGCACGCTTCATGGCGCAGATCGGTGAAGAAGATTTGTTTCTGGGATCGCGCAAACCAGCGCCGGTGAAAGCGGATACCACCGATTCGGAAGGTCTGAAAAAACTGCAGACCCTGGCGCTGGAAAGCCAGAGAATCGGCAATTCCATTGTATCGACCCATATGCCAACCCTGTTCAGATCCCATGAAACCCGTGTCGAAATCGATGGGGGAGCCGGAGAAAAAGAGCTTGACTTCATCCAAAAAGACGGCCGGATTACAGACATCGTTATCACATCTGTAAAAGATGCCGTGGAAAACCTGTATCAAATCGGAAAGCTGATTCGCGGCATCCGGGATATCCATCATGTGAATGCGGTCCGCTTGCGAAGCCTCAAGTTCAACTATGACCCGGATATCTATACCAAAGGCGTTGTCGACAGGCTCGGGGAACTGAATCGCTTGACTGTGGTCAATCCCCTGCGGCTTGAAATCGAGACACAGTTTCTGCATTCAAGCGAAATCAAACCAATCCACAAAAACCTGGCCAAGCTGCTGAGCCATAAAGGCATTACGGTTTATGCAAATGTTCCGCTTTTAACCGGCGTCAACGACAACCCGGAAGAAATGAATCGTATCGCCTTTGCCTGCAGAGAGGCGGGTATCGAGTTCCATCATGTGTATGTGGCGGGATGGCCCCTGCAAAAAAAATGGAACGACATGCATCCGTTGAACATATCGGATGTCATCGACATTGCATCCCGGGTCCGAAAGGACGGCAGCGGCAGGGAAATACCGCGTTACATCATTCTGACACAACTGGGGGAAGTCGACTTCGGCCTCACCTCGAAGCTTTCCGGGAAGAACGAAAACATGTCCGTTAAGCTTCTGCCCTATAACCTCGATTATTTTAAAGGCATGGATCCGGATTATACATGGCCCGATTATGTCACAGCCGATGATGACGGTTATCCGGTTATTCCGATTTCAGGTCTGATCAATACCGGTGATTTCTTTATGACCTAACCCGGCTATTTGACGAAACAATAATCTGCATTGAAATGTCATAGCTATCCTCTAAATAATAAGCATGAAAACATCACCATCGAAAAACATGGTCTGCAATGTCTGTGGTAAAACCAAAGCCCGATCCATGATGATGCCGGCAGTCCTTGTCAGAAATGCCGTGGCAGAACAGATTCAAGCGGCTTATCCGGACTGGAAACCGGAGGGTTATATTTGCCTCGATGATCTGAATCAGTTTCGTATGAAATATATCCAAAACCTGCTTGAATCTGAAAAGGGAGAACTAACGACATTAGACCATGAAGTTCTGGAAAGCCTTCAGCGACACGAAACACTTTCAAGCAACGTCGAAGCCGCATTCGAAAAAGATCTGACCCTCGGCGAAAAAATGGCCGACGGGCTGGCATCATTCGGCGGCAGCTGGACTTTCCTTATTATATTCGCTGCAATTCTGTTGATATGGATTGCGCTGAATTCATTCTTGCTGCTTAAAAGGCCATTTGATCCCTATCCGTTTATTCTGCTTAACCTGGTTCTATCCTGCCTGGCGGCCATTCAGGCCCCTGTGATCATGATGAGCCAGAACCGCCAGGAGGCCAAAGATCGCCTGAGGTCACAGCACGACTATCAGGTAAATTTAAAAGCCGAACTTGAAATCAGGCAACTTCACGATAAAATCGACCACCTGCTGTCGCACCAGTGGGAGCGGCTGGTTGAAATCCAGCAAATTCAGATTGATTTGCTTTCTGAACTCACCCGTCTTCGGGGTAAAGACAAGGATATTTAATCAGGAAGACGATCGTGCCCCTTTGCGGTTGGCAGGAATCATACCATGAAAAGGAGGAAAATTTCATGATCTGGATCCACATTCTGATCGGCCTGGTCCTGCTTTTTATCGGCCGCAGGCTTTTCTGGCTGTTTGTGGCCTGTGTCGGTTTTACCGGCGGTTACGAGTACGCCCAGCAGATGTTGGCCATTCATTCTGCGATTATCGTCCTGATTTTGTCCATCGTTGTCGGCGCACTGGGCGCAATCATCGCCATCTTTTTTCAGAAAGCGGCCATCGTGGTTGCCGGATTTATCGCCGGCGGATATGTGGTGTTGAGTCTTTTCCATCAGTTTGCCGGATTGCCCGCCCAGATGGTCTGGCTGCCGGCTGTTATCGGCGGCATTATCGGCGCCGTCATCCTGTTTTTTGTTTTTGACTGGGCCTTAATCTTTCTATCGACTTTAACCGGCGCCACCCTTATTGTGCAAATGGCGACATTCAACCCCTGGATTGAAGCAGCCTTATTTCTCGCCCTGGTTATTGCGGGAATCGCCTTTCAGAGCAAAATCATGACCGGGGAACGACGCCGGGCCAAACCACGTCGTAATGATTCTTAATAATCAGAGGGCATGGGATCATTTGTTTGGATCGCTGTGGCTGTCATTACACCCGCGGCATTTCTGTTCGTTTTAAAATCCCCCTTTGAAAGACAATCTCACCGTCGAAAAGGGTCATGTCCACCTGTGTGTCGGCAATTTCCATGGGATCTATCTGAAAGATATCCCGGTCCAGGATGATGATATCCGCCTTTTTCCCCGGCGTGAGCGTGCCTAATTCACGGTCCTGTCCATAAAAGGCAGCGGGTATCGTTGTGTAGCCTTGAACCGCCTGCGCGACGCTAACACGTTGCTGCGGATACCACCCGCCTTGGGGTGTGCCGTCCCTTCTCTGACGCGTAACGGCCGCGTGAATACCCACCAGGGGACTCGGGTCGCATACGGGCGCATCCGAGCTGAAAAGCACCGGAATTCCTGCATCGATCATCTCCTTGTAGGCATAAGTAAAACAACCGCGGGGCCCGACGGACTCGTCAATCATATTGATGTCCAGTATCATATTGTGGGGCTGGACACAGGCAGCCATATGAAGTTTTGCCAGTCGCCTGATCTCCTCAGGCCGAATCATCTGCGTGTGCTCGATTCTGTGGGAAACCTGCGGCGGCATATAGGACCCGGGCGGCTCGTTTGCCCGTATTGTCTCCAGTCCCTCAAAAATCGCAATAATTTCTCGATTGGCCCGGTCGCCAATGGCATGAACAACCACGGCAAGGCCGGCATGCTCTGCCTTATAAATCGCTTGTTTCAAGGTATCCATGGATGCCAGCGGCATGCCGGTTTCAGCATCCAGATAGGGCTCGATCATCCAGGCCGTACGGGCGCCCATGCCGCCATCGGCAAAATACTTGACATGACCGATACGAAGGCGGTCATCCCCCATGCCGGTTCTAAGTCCTAAGGCAATGGCTTCTTCCAATCGTTCTCCCGGGATGCTTGTCCAGCAGCGTAATTTGAGTTCCCGCTTTTCATTGAGACGCTGCCATGCTTTTAGCGCCGAGGCACCTTCCATGCCGCCCATGAGGCGCATATCATGAATACCGGTCAGCCCCAACGTATGCAGGTGCGACATGCCGCTTCGCATGGCCGTGATCAGTTCATCGCCGGTTGGTTCGGGAATCACCGCTTTGATGAGATTGGGTGCCAGTTCACGAAGAATGCCTGTAGGACGCCCGGATGCGTCCTTTTCAATCACGCCGTCGGGCGGATTGGGCGTTGCCGCATCAATGCCTGCCAATTTCAATGCCGGCGAGTTCACGGATACCAGATGCAGATCGCAGCGCCAAAGTGCAACCGGGTGATCGGGTGCCGCCGCATCCAATGTGTCGCGGTCGGGCATCTTGTGTTCCTTCCAATCGGATTCGTTCCACCCCTGACCCAGAATCCAGTTCCCCACCGGCTTTTCCCCGGCAGCCCGGCGCACCTGCCCTGTCAGTTCGCCAAGCGATGTCATGGTTGACAGCTCCAGCTGCCGCCGTCCCAAGGCCCAGTCATAAAAATGGAAATGGGAATCCATCATCCCGGGCAGTCCCAGCCGTCCTTCAACATCCAGGATTTCTGTAGCGGCACCCGCCAACCTTTTGATGGCATCATTGTCGCCCACAGCCATAATCCGGCCGGATGTGACGGCTATGGACTGAACCTGCGGACAACTGCCGTCCATGGTTTGAAAATTGCCGTTGGTCAAAATAATTTCCGGTATCAGTGAAGTCCGGCTCATAATAAATATCCTTCCTGAAACGGGTCTTTTGGATCCATAATAAATTCATGAATACCTGTGATATAGGCACTGCCGCGTATTTCCGCAACAACGGCGTCTCTGTCTCCCAATTGGACCTCCTCAACGAGCCGGCCCTGAAACCGGGTTCCCAAAGGGCTCGTATTCGTAAAAGGCTCGTTAAGACCGATTTTACCGCGATGATGGAGTAAGGTCAGCTTGGCGGCCGTGCCGGTGCCACATGGCGAGCGGTCCATATGTTTCTCGCCGTAGATCACCATACTCCGCCCCTTTCCCTGTGCATCCCCGGCAGAATCGTAGAACTCGGTCACATCAACGGTGTTCACTTCCGGCCTTGTGGGGTGCCGTACGACCAGTTGGCGGTTGGCCGCATCAATGAGCTTCATACCCAGATCGATAAAACGGGGCCTGTTCTCGGGAATCCAGTCGAGCGCGATCTCATCCGCGGACACCATGACAAAAAATCCACCCACACAAACGGTTGCAGTTGAAATAACGCCCAACTCGGCAAGCTCGAGTTTCTCTCCGTCCTTATACACAAAAGACGGCACCATCCGGATACCCACCGATTCAACACGGCCGTCCCGCAAATAGGCCGTGGTTTCCATGGGACCGGAAGGTGTATCCACAATGACGGGCATAACATCCCCGATAGCCTGAATATCCCCCGCCGCGATCAAGGTCATTACCGCCCCCATGGTTGCATGACCGCAAAGGAATGGGAATCTGCGAGAATCCATGTAAATCAGACCGAAATGGGCTCCCGGTGTTACGGGCTCCGTGAGAAATGCCGCAAACATATCCCGGTGACCACGTGGTTCCCGCGTCAGCTGCAGGCGAATTCGGTCATAATTCTCCATGAAAAACAAACGCTTCTGTTGCATGGTATCGCCCGGTACAGGGCCCACACCGCCAACGATCAACCGGGTCGGCTCCCCGGCTGTATGGGAATCGATGGTAACCATGCGCAATGGATAGATTTCCTTGAGCGCCTGCGTCAGTTTTCCGCTATCCACAGGATGCCTCCTTAAAAATTGATAATTATTTATTATCGATTGACGATTGTCAACACCAATGAGAGCGGAGGTCGGAGGACACAGGGCAAGAGGACGGAAATCGGAAGACGGAAACTTCGATACCGGATATTCGTTATTTTTCCTGACCTATACTTGAATTGACAAAACTGACATTCAAGTAAGGACTTCGTTCGACAGTATGTTATCAGATTTTCAGAAACCCCTTTTACCGTTGATGAGATGTCACCGGGAAATTGATCGAGATTTTGCCTGTGATTGTCAAAAGCAATCGCAGATATCAGTCACAACCCAGCAACCACACCATCTTGATGTACAACTAATGCTTATTATTGGTATGGTTAAATTTTGGCCGCTGATCGATAATTATCCTTCAGTTTTTTCATCACCATACAGATCCATATCGGAATAATATTTTTTTGCACAGTCAGGGCAGATACTGTGGCTAAATTCAGCGAAAGAATGTTTTTGAATATATGATTCGATCTGATTCCAGTAACCCTTGTCATCACGGATTTTTTTGCAATGTGAACAAATGGGTAGAAAACCCCGCAATGTTTTCAGTTCGGCAAGTGCATCTTGCAGCTCCACAATTGTCTTTTCGCGTTCTTGTTCGGCCTGCTTGCGTTCCGTGATATCACGACCCTCCATTATCAGAAGGTAAATATGCCCTGTCTCGTCCTTCACCGGCTTGATTGAAACATCAAAGTAATGAATAGCACCATCGGCTGCCGGATGAAAGGTTTCGAAACGGACAAAATGTCCATCTGCGGCTTTGCCTATGGCCTCCTTCACACGCTCCTGCAATTCAGCCGAATGGGTCCACCAAGTTGTTTCCCAAAATGGTTTGCCCAATGCGTCCTTCTCTCCAATTCCGCCAAAGCTTAAAGCCGTTCCATTGATCTCTATCAATGTTCCATCAATTGTCATTAGGCCAATGAATTGAAATGTCTGATCGAAAATGGCCCTGAATTTTCGTTCACGCTCTCTTAGTTGTGTGACAAGCTTTTCGTTTTCCATGCGGAACCCGCGTCTTTCTAAGGCATTTCTTACGGAAAGAAGGAGTTCTTCCAAATCTTCCAGAGGTTTTTCCAGGTAATCATAGGCCCCTTCGTCTCTTAAAGCCTGAATTGCATTTTCCATGGTGCCGTAACCGGTCAATAGGAGCACCTCAACATCCTTGTCAATCTGCTTCACACGCCGCAGGACGTCCAGGCCGTTCAGGCCCGGCATATTCATATCTGTAATCACCAATCCGAAAGATCCCGCCTCAAAGTTCTCGACCGCCTCATTGCCTGAGGAAGCTTTAACAACGTCAAATCCTTCGTCGGACAGGAGCGTTTCGAGATTTTCAAGAATCTCCGGTTCATCGTCCACAATGAGTATTTTTTGATTCATGTCATGTTCCCTTTAAATTAAAACCTCACTGAACACAAATTGATCTCTTCCTGATTCTTTGGCTTTGTATAATGCATGGTCGGCCAACTTGAATAATTGCACCTTGTCGATGGATTGAAACGGGAAACCGGCGCCTCCGATGCTCACTGTAATTTTAGCGCTTTTTCCATCACTGACGAACGTATGGATTCTTATGGCATCCATAAGCCGATCCGCTAGGACAGCCGCGCCCTCTTGGGAGGTCTCGGGCATAAGGATAAAGAATTCTTCCCCGCCGTAACGAAAAAGGCGATCCGTATCGCGCAGGGCCCGCTGCATTATTTCGCCCAGCCTCTTAAGCACATGGTCTCCAAATAGATGTCCGTAAGTATCGTTAACGGCTTTAAAATGATCCACGTCGACGATGAAAACACAGAATGCATGCCCGTGCCGTTGCGAACGTATCATCTCCCGATCAAGGGAAACCTGCAGTTGCCTGAAATTAAAAAGGCCTGTTAATGGATCTCTTGTGGCCATTTCTTCCAGTTGCCTGAGCAGATCCTTGTTTTTTAATTCCAGGTTTCTTTTGTGAATTGCCCGATCGACGGCGATTAGAAACACCTCTATATCTTCCAAGGGTTTGAGCAGGTAATCGTAGGCCCCCGATTGAAGGCATTCAATGGCCGTTGCTTCGTCGCTATGGCCCGTCAGAATGATAACATCTATACCGGATTGTGCTTCTTTAACCCCTTTGAGAACGGCAAGGCCGTCTTTGCGGGGCATCTTCACATCGGTAATTACAAGATCCGGTTTAATGTCGTGAAACCGCTCCAATCCTTCTTGCCCGTCAGCGGCACCAAAAACCTCAAAGCCCTTTTCCTGAAGGATTTCGAATAGAAGATTCCGAATCTCCGGCTCATCGTCTATAACCAATATTTTTTCTTTCATTGTTTATCTTCCCGACGCACTTGGCGTATTTGCGAGACAACTTCCCGCAACCGGCAGTTTTATTCGGAACGTTGTTCCTTCCGGGCCGGTTTCGGTCATATCGATCTCACCCTTGTGGTTTTGAATGATTCCATAACTGATGGAAAGCCCCAGCCCCGTGCCCTTGCCCACCTCTTTGGTTGTATAAAAAGGATCGAAGATATTTTTCAGTGCTTCTTGGGGTATCCCGCTCCCGGTATCCTTAAATAAAATTTCAACCTTGTCTTTTACATCATCTGAGACATGGGTGGTAATCACGATTTTCTTCTGCAGTTCAGCTCCTCCCTGGGCTTCAATGTTTGATTCTATGGCGTCCCGCGCATTGGTGAGCATGTTGAGAAAGACCTGCTCCAGCTGATTGGCGTCCGCTAAAACCTTGGGAAGGTCGCTGGAAAAGTTCCTTATCACTTCAATATTTCTTAAGCTGAGTTGCTCGCCGATCATTAAAAAGGAATCCTGAAGGATTTTGTTGACGTCTACCGGCATAAACTCGCCTTTGATTTGACGTGAAAAAGTCCGCAAATGATTGATTATATTCATCATGCGCTTGGTGTTTCTTTCAATGGAATTCAGGCCCTCCAGCATTTTAACGGCACCCAGAGTATTTTTGTGTTTTTTTCTCAGCATGAGTTGCGCCGTGGTTCGAATAATCATCAGGGGTTGATTCAATTCATGGGCCACCCCCGCTGCAAGTTCGCCGATCGAGGCCAGTTTCGCCGACTGGATCAACTGGGTTTGTACACTCTTGAGGTCCTCGTAGGCTTTCTGCAGTCCTTCCTCCAGCACTTTCCGCTCGGTAACGTCCGCGAAAAAACTCAAAACAGATTCCCGATCGTTGATTCTGACGGGAGAGGCAGTGACATCGGCGTAGAAAACCGTGCCGTCTTTTCGCAGGCACGGAACCCCTAAAGCCAGCGTCTTTTCACCCCGTCTCTGGAGTTCGAATTCGGATCTCACCTGGTCCATCGAATCTTTTGGATGAATGTCCACCACACCTAACTGCAGGAACTCTGCTTCCGAATATCCTAACATATGACAGATAGACGGGTTGGCATAGATCATCCGGTCTCTTTCAGGATCGACCACCAAGATACCATGGATACTTTGTTCGAACAGTATCCGGAACTTTTGTTCCGATTCACGCAGCGCCGCTTCCATCTGCTTACGCGAGGCTATTTCCGTTCGCAACTCTTCATTAATACGTTGCAGCGATCGCGTACGATCCGCTACACGCTTTTCCAGCTCATCGCGTGCCCGTTGCAAATCCGTCAAGGTGTCCTCAAGCTTTTTGATCGGATAGGTGCGGAAAATATAATAGGTCAGGTAGCCGAAAAGAGAACTGAGAATTCCCAGTAAAGCGGTCGTGATGATTTGTGCGCGAATGGAATGTCTTATTGAAACCCAGCCGGCAAGTCGTCCCGAGTCAAAGAATTGGGCAGAAGCCGAAAGAATTGGGCGTATTTCCGTAAAATCAGTTTTTTCGACGAGTTTCCCGGCCGCAGTACGGATTTCTGCTTCATGCGCCGCCTCATGAACCAGAGGTTCAGAGAGAAGTCTCTTCAATCTAAGGCTCTCGAACTCCCAGAGATCCGGTCTGGCCCGGATGATGTTTCCGATCGATCTTGCGAGAACGGTAGCTTCTACCGTGAGGGTTTGTTGCATCGCGATTAATGAGGTTGTGAAATATATACTTGGTATGGCGATGGCGAAAACGGAAGCGGAAAAAGCACCGAGGGCGCGCATGAGCTTTATGATGGATTTTTTCGATTCCGGTTGCACACGTTGTGAATGAAAAGGCATCATCACATCAATTTCCTATGACGCGCTGTAAAGCAACATAGCCGTTATCTGAGAGAAGCTTTTGGCCGTCCCGGGAAAAAATGAATTCAATAAAACTTTTGATTGAACCGCTGTACTTATCCTTTTTGTAGACAACCGACATCGTCATGGCATAGGGATACTTGCCGCTGGAAACATTGGCGAGTGTGGGCGATGCCCCATCGATGGAGAGAGCCCTGATCTTTCGTTTCTCCGTCGTGACGACACTGCTGCTGGTCGTACCTAAGGAACCAGGCGTCTTCTCGATTTGTCTGGCCGCTTCCTGGTCCGTGTTGCCGACAAATACGTCCGGAATGGCGAGAGCCTTTTCAGAAGCTGACTTTAAGCCTGGATTGATGCCCGCCAGATAGACCGAATAGGCGTCACTCAGGGGGCGCAGGGTAAGCCTTATGGGTGTTCCATCAGGCCAGGCCTTGCGTTTTCCCGCATAAATTTCTTCTATTTCTGCAAGCGTGAAACCTTTGGCCGGGTTTGACTCCTGTACTCCGAAAATAAAGGCGGTGCGGCCAAAAGGCTCTTCGATAATTCCCGCACTCCGTTCTTCGGGTTTGAGGGAACGGGCGGACAACCCGATATCGATCTTTCCCGCCCGAACTGCCTTGATACCGCCGGTGCTGCCGATACTGGGCAGTACCTTGACGGTTACGTCGGGATGTTTTTCTTGAAACTTCCTGCCTATCAGTTCCATTACACTTAGGCTTCCCCCCGTACCGGTAATTATCAGGGTTTCTGGGGAGCTTGCGGGAGCCGCACCCATAAAAATGGATCCCACGAACAGCAGGACAGCGAAGATAATAATTTGATATCGCAGGTGAATATTCATCGATTGGTCTCCTTTCAATATTCTTTTCGGATCATGTTTGGAATAGAGGAGCCTGTCTATTTTTTCCATTCCCTTTCCCCTACTTTGGAGGGCCCTTACAATCTCGCCCGCAATCTCTAAGCGAGGGGGGGCGACCACGTCAATTTCACCGCCCTTGGTCGTCCCCTTGGGCATCTCGGAGATAACCGACGTGTCCTCGTCCTTGGTGATGGTAACCGAGCCCTTCCTTTCTATATCAAATCTCGAAATTATTTTGTTTGAACAAATGGGGTTTTTGGTTTGTCAAGGATACTTGCATAGACAGAAAGTATTTTCTGCCAGTTTCATTTTTGGTAGCCTTAACAATAGCCGATTTGACCGAGCGGCGTCAAAACAATTTCACAACCCACAACCAAAGGAGGTCCACCATGAAGATTTCCCAGTGCGTCACCCATTTTTTCAATTACCAGCGGATGAACGTGAAAAAAAAATACGTTGCGCAACTATGAGTTCATCCTTGGCAATTTCCAAAACCATTTCGGCGAGATAGACCTATCCACCATCACATCTGAGGACATACTGGCTTTCATGTCCACGATCACGGATGGCACCAAGCAGAATACCAAGAAACTCCGGTTTACCCTCCTGTCGGCCTTTTTCAATTTCGTCAAAAACTCCCATGATCCAAACATTCAAAATCCCTGCGACAGTCCAGCGCTTCGCAAGCTGTTCAGGGCCGGCAAGCCAACACAACTCAAGATTCTTGAAAAGGACGTGGTCGACGAGATCATTTTCAGGACCAGAAACCAGCGGAACCGGCTGATGCTGGAGCTTATGGCCCGCAGCGGCATGCGAATTGGGGAGGTCCTGAAACTCAAACCCATGGACATCGAGGACCGTAAAGCCATCATCAGAGATCCCAAAATCGGCAGAGAAGCTGAAGCCGTGTTCCTGCCCCAGAAGGTTGCCGACCGGCTCCGGAGGTATATCCGGGAAAAACAAATCAAGCCCGACAACAGGATTTTCCCGTTGACATATGCAGCGGCCAGGTTGATCGTTAAAAAGGCAGGCAATCTGGTCGGTGTTCATGTCAAGCCTCACGATCTGCGCAGGCACGCTGCCACGTATGCATCTCGATCCGGTACGCCGCTGGAAATCGTGTCAAAGGTACTGTTGCGTCATTCGAATTTATCACGACCCAACGGTATCTGGGAAAAATCAGTGAAGCGGAGGCAATGCGGTGGATCGACAACCTTCATGGGTAATCGAGTCTGTAATCGAGTTCGGCTATTTCAAAAATCAAAATGGGACAATTCAACCTTCCTGGTAACAAGCCTGAATCAGTTGGATTGTCCCATAGTCGGTGTAATCGTCCTGCCACCCCAATAAATGCAACTGACTCTTGATTGTATCGATATTCGTTCCAGGCGAACCGGCGGCGATCCGAATCACATCTTTGATGAAACAATTCGGTCTCATTGTTTTCAAGTCCTTTGGCGGCCAATCGAACAGCCAGTTTCGACCTGATATCTTCCATCATAATGTTTCGGTTCCAAGTTTTCGGATTGTAATGGTATCCTTAAATATCTTGCCTCGTGAATACTCCACTTTCGGATAACGAAGAGCTAACCAGCGGCGGCTTAGCTGCCAGGGTCTTATGAAAAACTCAAAATAATGTTAATTGCAATGATGGTCAAAACGGCCCGATTTTAGCCGTCTGAGTTAAGCGCCTGGTTCGCCTTTTTTATCTTGCTTTGAGGTAGTTCTTCAGATCTCTATAGTAATTTTCATGCGGACCGAGCATTATCAGTTCAAGATCATTCCCAATATATCGATATGAAAGCAAATATTGAGTATTTTTAATTTTAAATTTATGAATGTATACTCCACGGAGATCACCTTTTTTTTCTACGCCAACAGATGAGTTTTCGGCAATCTTTAGAATCTGTTTATCCAGTACTTTTTTTTCTGGCTTGCTTAGTTTTTTAACTTTCCGTTCAAATGACCGGGATTGAAAAATTTTCATTGGCGATTATCCAAATTTATACTCTGACGATTCACCTTCTTCCAATTCTGCAAGACCGACGAGGATATCTTTGATCAATGTATAGGTTAAATCGGGATTTTCTTCAGCGCATTTTCCAATACGTGCCCAATGTTCAATCTGCCCAGTTAACGAACGTTTTTCGATTTTACTAAATATCTTTGCATCCCGAACCAAATCGCTGGTAATTCTTACTGCAGTTGTCATTATGGTCACCTCCTCCAATGGTATTGCAGGCTACGATAACATGCAAAATAGCATAATGCAACATAGCGCTGCATTGTGCTCCCTATGGTTTTATGGGCGAACAGTGAATATGCGGATCCGTATAAGACGCTGTATACCTGATTCTAACCCGCCTATCGCACCTTTGTTGTATTGACAATTTTGCAAATATATCCTAACGAATCATATAGTTCCGTATCCTTGAGAGCTTTATCATGGGTTCTTATACGGATCCGTATAAGAACCCCCGGCATTAACCTTAAAGTTCATCGACAGGACTCCGAACACCAGCTGGTCCACAGTTAAGTACATGGGTATAGCCTTACTAAAGTTCTTCGCTCCCAAAATATTAAAACTACAGCCAATGCGTACTGTTTGGTAACATTCGCAAGTTCACACTTTGCTTGCATTATTGTTAAGTTACATCAAACTCAAGTATAGTGGAGCTATTGTGAAACGTAAAAGAGAACGAATCAGAGGAGTTGAGGTGTGTTTAAATTTCAGGTCAGGTTCAAGCCTGATTCAAAGTTGAATTACAATATCAGAAAATTATTGAAACCACAACATGTTGATATTGCAAGTGTAGTGGGTACGGTGTGATATGCTCTGGCCGATTTTATGAAAACCAAATACCAGTCTGGTAGTGATGGAGAACATTATCGGCTCGCTGAAATTACCGATACCATAATTCCGGGATGTCAAGTCAAGTAAATCTCGCAAGGTGAGAATGTTAAGTTATCTTCGTCTTTTGACACGTGATTGGATATTCTGTGGTTCTCTCTTTTCCATACGGGATGAGGTAAATTTATCGGGCGGGACTATCGGTCTTGAGCAAACCGCAGTGTCGGGGAGCCACATGCACACGAACAGCCACACCCTTTCTGATGGGATTCAATTTTGCAATACCGATGGCATGCACCATGGTGCCGTTTCCCAATTCCACGAAATAGCTGACTTCGCCACCCATGTAGCTGCGATCCCTGATGATACCGTTGAATAAATTCATGTCTTTCTCAGGCGGCGGTACATCTTTTTCAAAAACTTTCAAATTTTGCGCCCTGATAACCAGCTCAACGGCTTCGTCTTTCACCCATTCACCCGGATGGTTGACCCGGAACACATTGCCGTCTTTCAACGTGATACTGACCATATCGCCTTCTCTGCCGGCAACAATGCCATCAAAGAAGTTGGAATGTCCCAAAAAATCCGCCACAAAATGATTTTCAGGATAATTATAAACCTCCTGGGGACTCCCTTCCTGCTGTTTGAGCCCGGCGCTCATAACCAAAATTTTATCGGACATGGACAGGGCCTCGCGCTGGTCGTGCGTCACAAATATGGTTGTTACGCCCAGCAATTGCTGAAGATTGTCGATTTCCCGACGCATCTCCTCGCGCAGGTTTTCATCCAGCGCCGACAACGGTTCGTCCATCAAAAGGACGTCGGGCTCGATGACGATGGCACGTGCCATGGCAATACGCTGCTGCTGACCGCCGGACAGTTGAGAGGGCATACGATTCTCCACGCCGGGAAGCCGCACCATTTCCAACGCTTTTTTGACTTTCCCTGCTACGTCATTTTTGGGAACATCCCGGTATTTTAAACCGAAGGCGACATTTTCGAAAATCGTCTTGTGCGGAAAAAGGGCATAATTCTGGAAGATCATCCCCAGGTTGCGTTTGTGGATCGGGATGTCGTTGATCCGGACCCCTTTGATAAAAATATCTCCCTCGGTGGGCTCCTCCAGACCGGCCACCATGCGCAGCAAGGTTGTCTTCCCGCATCCGGAAGGACCCAACAGCGTCACCAGGCTCCCCTCTTCGATGTCAAAATCCATTTTTTCAACGGCTACAACGTTGCCGAACCGTTTTAAAATGCCTTTGAACTGCACCATGGGTTGTTTCTTGTCAATCGTCAATTTATCTCCTGTCCCCCTGATCTTGGTTATCTGATGTCGGGGTCGGATGCATCCCATAAAAGGAAATCCGACCCCGTCGATCAAATGGTAATTACAAACATTGATCTATCGAATGCTGATTTAACTGCCTGCCTTGATCCTGTCCCATTTCTCCGTCCAATCCAACTGATTGGCATTCCAGTAGGCTGGATCGGCAAACAGGTACCCGTCCAGTTTGCCAGTGGGGTCAAAGGCCGGCATCTTCTTGATCTTGTCGGTCAATTTCGCCTTCGTGGGATCTAGGCTGGGAGGATAATTCTGCCCCTCGGCCACAGCAATGGCGGCGGCCGGTTCCAGCATGAAATTAAGCAGCTTCTGGGCGATCTCCATGTCGGTACCCTTTAGAACAAAGAGATATTCCATCCAGGAGTAAGTTCCCTTGGGGGAGAGGTACCCGATGGGGTGACCTTCCTGCTGAAGCGCGGCTACCCGCCCGGACCATGCCACCGTGGCATAGATCTCACCATTGGCCAGCAGACTCATCAGCTCGGCGCCGGAGCTCCAATATTTCTTCATCAAACCGCGCTGTTCCCGCAATGCCGCCCAGATAGCCTTCAGGTCGGTCATATTGTTGGGGCTTTGTCCGGTGTGCAATGCCGCGTACCACATGTTGGTCCGGAAATCGCCGCCCCAGCTGCCCAGTTTGCCTTTCAACGCTTTGTCCCACAGCAGTGAGGCACCAAGCTTTTTTGCCTTATCCTCGCTGATAAACTTGGTATTGTAGGCGATACCGGTCTGACCCAGATCGTAGGGAACGGCCGAGAGAGTGCCCTTGGTGATATCCCGTAAGGGTTTGATCATGGAAGCCATGACATTCTTGAGATTGGGAATTTTCGATTCATCCAGTACCGAAGCAAATCCCAAATCCGTATATCGGGCATAATCGAAAACGGCACTGAGATGCGCGATGTTGAACTCCCCGCCCGGAGGATAGGATGCCTTGACCCGCGTCAGGTAGGAGTTCATGTCACCGAATTCTCCATCGATGACTTCGATGCCCGTAGCCTCGGTGAAGGGTTTGAAAGCATATTTACGGAACGCCTCTGATACAGTGCCGCCCCATCCATCAAATCGGATGGATTTAGCCGCCCAGGCGTCTTTGACTACATTTCCAAAGGGCGACCCCACCAGCCCAATGCTAGCGCCGGCAAGGCTGAGATATTTGAGAAAGTGGCGCCGGCTGAGCGTGCCGTTTTTATATGCCTCATATACACGATCCAGTTTTTCTTTCGTTACGTTTGCCATTGGTTCTCCTTTCGGTAAATGGTTATCGGTTTACACCTTTTCTTTTGAAAATTTACGGGACAAATACCCTGCCAGCAATGGCGTGGCAACAGTCAAGACGACCATGACGGCACCCAGGGCATTGATTTCAGGACTTATGGAATTTCTAAGCATGCTGAAAATTTTCACCGGAACCGTCTGGTTTTGTGCCGTGGCCCAGAACAGCGTCGCCGTGATATCATCAAACGAGATAGTAAATGAAAAAAGGGCACCAGCCAATATGGCCGGCAGCAAAAGCGGTAAGGTGATCTCTTTAAAGGTCTGAAATGAATTGGCACCCAGGGATTTTGCCGCCTCCTCGTACTCTTTTTTGATGCCCCCAAGCCGGGCCTGAACGATCAGCAAAACATAGGGAAGCGTAAGCACCACATGCCCGATGAGCAGAAGTGCAAAGCTCTTGGGCTGCTGGAGCCAGCGCAAAAACAACAGCAGTGCAACACCTAACACCACTTCCGGAATCATAATCGGTGAAAGCAACAGCGTGTTGATGGTGTTTTTTCCGCGAAAATCAAAGCGGATAAAGGCCAGCGCTGCCAGGATACCGATGCCGGTGGACAGCACCGCTGTCAGCGAGCCCAGGACGAGAGAGTTCTTAAAGGCGCCGATGATCGACTCATTTTGTGCCAGTTTGATAAACCACCGAAAACTGACACCCTCCATGGGGAAGATACCAAACTGCTTGGGGTTGAATGAAAGTACGATAACGACGACGATGGGCGCAAACAGGAATACATAGACGAGAATCGTGTAGAGTCTGATCAATGTCCATCCTGGTGAGAATTTTTTCATGCGCTAATTCCCTTGAAGGCTTTTGAAGATCTGATTGATCCCCAAGTAGCGGTTGTAGGTCCACACAATCACAAACAACAAGGAAAGCAGGATAACGCTGATGGCTGAGCCAAACGGCCAATCCAGCGTGCCGATAATCCGCTTGAAAATGAGATTGGCAATCATTTCATTGCCGGGGCCACCCAGTATCATGGGGGGCAGATATGTTCCGGCGGTCAGTACGAAAACCAGCAGGCAACCGGCACTGACACCGGGAAGGCTCAAGGGAAGTGTCACTTCCCGAAACGCCTGCCATTCGGTACAACCCATGCAGCGTGCAGCCTCGAGAAGGCTCTTGTCAATGCCTTCCAGGCTGACGTAGATATTCAACACCATGAACGGCAACAGATACATGATCAACCCCATGAGCACCGTGAACTCATTGTAAAGCATGGATATGGGCGATTGAATCAAACCGATCTTCAACAGGAAGTGGTTGATCAGCCCTGAATCCCCCATAATGTTGATCCAGCTCATGGTACGAATAATGAAGCTGACCCAAAACGGTAGCATGATGAGCAGTAGGAAGGCCTGTTTATAACGGCTTTCGCTGCGGTAGAAAAAATAGGCGGGAATATAGCCCATAACAAGACACAGGATGACGGTTTCAAAGGAGATGCGGATCGTTCGAATAAGAATTTTAGGATAGAAGAAATCTTCGAAGAATTTAGCGTAATTCCCGAATTGAAAAGCGGGGATGTCCGCTCCGCTGGGCGCGCGCAGCCAGAAGCTGTAGACCACGATGAAGCACGCCGGAATGACCAGTAAAAAAAATACTGCACTGACCGCCGGTGCCAACAGAGCCCAGGGTTTCCAAGATTTATTCTGCATGATTTATTTTTTTAACGATTTCAATATAGAAGGATAGTGCGAATAATTATATGTAATAAAAATATATTTCAAAGTCAAGGGAAGACCAATAAATAAATCCATATTTTTCAGATAGTTTAAGATAAATATGCCTGAAAAAGCACATCATTAAATGATTTACGGTTTTTTTAAAAATTAAAGTTCTTAAAAAGAACCTGTCAAACTTCGGAAGATTTTATGACGTTTTACCTTTTGGGTATGAATATTTTACTCGTACAGGTGGCAGCACACCCTGTGTTCGGGCGTACCTGTCTCCTGCGGTGTTTTTTCACGACATATGGCCATAACCTGCGGGCATCGGGGATGAAACCTGCAGCCATCAGGCGGGGTGGCCGCGGACGGGGTCCCGCCGGGGATGACCAAACGGCTGTCTTTTTCGGAGCCGGGTACGGGGACCGCCGCTATCAGCGCTTTTGTGTAGGGATGCCTGGGCTTGAATATGATATGGCTGGTCTCACCGTGCTCTACGATCCGCCCCATGTACATGACGGCAATTCGGTTGGCAATGTGGCTGACAACACTTAGATCATGCGAAATAAAAAGATATGACAGATCATATTTCTCTCGAAGCTCCATCAGCAGATTAATGATCTGGGCCTGTATGGAAACATCCAGTGAGCTTACAGGCTCATCACACACGATAAAATCGGGCTTTAGGGATATCGCTCGTGCAATATTAATTCGCTGGCGCTGTCCACCTGAAAATTCATGCGGATAACGGTACAAGGCCTCGGCATCGAGCCCGACATCGGCCAGCAATTGCAAACCCGCCGATTCTCTCGTTCCATCGATCATTTTAAATTGGGATATGCCTTCGGTGATGATATCCAATATATTCAAGCGCGGATTCAAGGATGATAGGGGGTCTTGAAATATAATCTGAACTTTTTTTCTCAGGCGTCTTAGGTCGCCACCGGACATCAGCGAAAGATTTTTTCCTTCAAAAAATACTTCACCGGCATAAA
>CAYTAQ010000051.1:18699-24727 GCA_964435695.1 uncultured Desulfobacterales bacterium
CTCTCCAGACCGATCAGCGTACGTCCCAGCGTCGTCTTCCCGCATCCGGATTCTCCCACCAATCCCAATGTTTCTCCTTTATCGATCCAAAAAGACACGCCGTCCACAGCGCGGACATAGCCGATGGTTCTTGCGAGAACACCGCGCCGTATGGGAAACCAGGTTTTCAGGTTGTTTACTTCTAGAAGCATAATAATTTTTCAGGGTGGTTATTTTTTAGTGAATATACATTAGATGAATCACTTTGGAATATATCGGATATAACTACTTTGCCCTTTGAACCCGTCTAGTACCTGAGCTTCCCGGCAACAAAACATGCAGCCCTATGACCGTCTGAGACGTCCTTCAATTCCGGCATCTCCCTTTCACACCTGTCAAAGGCATATGCACACCGATCACGAAAACGGCAGCCGGATGGATAATTCTGCGGTGAAGGAACCATGCCGGGTATGGCGTCCAGCGGCCCACTTTTGCCGTCTGAAAGTCTGGGGATGGATTTCAACAGCCCCAGCGTATAGGGGTGTGCAGGTTCTGAAAATATTTCCCGCACCCCTCCCTCTTCCACCACCTTTGAGGCATACATCACCTGTACACGATCGCACATTTCCCATACTACCCCCATATCATGCGTGATCAGAAGAATGGCTGTCCGTTCTTGCTTCATTTCACGAATCAGGTGAAAGATTTGTGCCTGGATGGTTACATCCAACGCCGTTGTCGGTTCATCCGCTATAATCAAATCCGGACTCATCATCAATGCCATGGCAATCATAATGCGCTGCTGCATGCCTCCTGACAGTTGATAGGGATATGCGTACATCCGTTCAGCGGCATCCGGTATTTTGACTTTTTCCAGCCATTCATGAGAAATTCGCCAAGCCTCCTTTTTGGAAATATCCTGATGCACCTGAAGCACTTCCGCCATCTGCCGCCCGATTCTCTGCAACGGAGATAATGCCGACATCGGTTCTTGAAATATCATGCTGATCGCTTTGCCTCTTATTTCGCGAATCTCCCCCGTACTCAGCGTTAACAGATCCATCCCCTTGAAAGCGATCCTGCCGTGTTCAATAACGCCCGGTGGAGAAGGTATCAGCCGCAAGATACTCAGTGCGGTTACGGACTTGCCGCACCCTGATTCACCCACAAGCCCCACGATCTCTCCGGAATGGATATCAAAAGATACATCCTCAACAGCGCGCAGCGCTCCTTCATCGGTCCTGAACGAGACGCTAAGCCCCTCTATCGTCAGTAATTTTTTCTCCATTATTCCAACCTGGCATAGCGTTTGGGATCATAAGCATTCCGAATTCCTTCTCCCACAAATACCCCCAGGAGCATGACGATAAAGAGCGCCAATGACGGATAGAGGATCAGCCACCAGGCCCACCGGTATTGCTGAGCCTGATAGAGAAGTTCTCCCCAGCTCGGTGTCGGCGGCGGAAGACCGAAACCGAGATAATCCAGCGCAGCCAGTGCACCGATGGCGCCGACGAGAGAGAATGGGAAAAATGTAATCACCGGGATCAATCCATTGGGAAGGATATGCTTGAATATGACCTTGTAGGATGGGGCGCCCATGGCCTTGGCAGCTTCCACAAACGGTTGCTTTCGCAATCGAAGAAATTCCGCCCGAATATAGTACGATATCCCTATCCAGTTAAAAAGGCCGTAGCAGAAGAGAAGCAGAGAAAAACTCCTGCCGTAAATTGAGCCCATGAGAATCATGATGTATAAAAACGGCAATGCGCTCCAGATTTCAATCAAGCGTTGACCGAAGATGTCTATGATACCGCCGTAATACCCCTGGAGCGCACCGGTAGCGATACCGATGATCATGGAACCGGCCACCAGGATGATCCCGAAGGTCATGGATGTTCTGAGGCCGTATAAAATTCTGGCCAATACATCTCTGCCTGCCCCGTCAATTCCCAGGATGTGCCCCTGGGTGGGCGGAAAAGGAAATCTGACATCTTCTTTGTAAAACCTAACCATATAATTCCTCGCCTCGACTTCGACCATAAGTTGATCAACAGGTCCGAAATAGCGGTTTCCGACAAGCTTCAAAATCTCTTTTTTATCTGCCTCGGGAACCTTTTGCCAGAAGTCGGGTGCGGCGCTGTCTTTATATTCTTTAACTCTTTCGCGTCTGCGGTTGAATTGAATCCGATGTGTCATTTGCTCCGCAGATCCGCCTTTTTGCGGGAGCTCCCTGAATGAAAGCCTTACCGTTTCCGGCGGACTGCTTCTTTTTCGGTAGGTTGAAAGCGAAACTGTAAAATTTTCGCCTCCGATACGGCTTACTTCTGCTGAAATCTGCGCTGAGGGGCGATTGGCAAATCGTTCATGAATAGCCTGCTTGAGATTGGGAGGCAAATAAAAAAAATCCGTCAGCAGGCGATCCTGCATCTCCCGGCCCGGTTTCCCGGTAAACGATTCCAGTCGATATGATCTGGTCATGGAAAAATCGTTTCGGATATTGACCGTGCCAATCATGGGAAGCGGCTCGAATGATACCCCTATGTTGTCTGAAACCGGTATCATTTCCGGATCGATGCTTTGATAGGGGCCATAGGGAAACGGTGGAAATATCATGAAATTTTTTTCGTTTTCCAGAAATGGAAGAGACCGGTTGATTTGATGATAGTCCGCTCGGGTTTGTTTTTTATTGCCTGTAAACGTGTCCTCCGGATAAAATTTGAAAACCGGGAAATAGGATTCCCCCTGAAATCTTACGAACAGCGGAACGCTGTTGCAAACTACCTCCGACCCAAGGCTGACAAGATACAGAATCAACAGAATCCAGAAAGAAAGATACGCCCGTTTCATCTCTTTAAAACGCGAGATGCGTTTTTGCGTCATGGGATTTTTAATAAATGACGTGGCCATGTTTCCGGGTCAGTTTTCTTGAAAATTGATTCGCGGATCGATAAGAACATAGAAAAAATCAGAAACAATATTTCCGATCAATCCCACGATGGCCGTCAGTGAAAGGATACCCATAAATACGGGGTAATCCCTGCCCACAATGGCCTCAAGGCTCAGTCTCCCCATTCCCGGTATCTCGAAAACCTGTTCAATGATAACCGATCCGGCAAACATCACCGAGAGAATGGAACCGAAACCCGTTGCAATGGGAATCAGGGAGTTCCTCAGTGCATGCACCCAGATGGCCCGGGAAAAGCTCGCACCTTTTGCCAATACCGTTCTAACATAATCGCGGCTGATCTGCTCCAGAAGAGAATTTTTCATGAGAAGCGTCAGCACAGCGAAGTTGCCGATCACATAACACAAGACCGGCAAGAACATATGGTGAAAAATATCTTTTGTTTTTGCCGGGAATGAAAGATCGGCAAAATTATCGGAATGGAACCCTGAAATCGGGAAAATATCCCACAACCCCTCAACCGTTCCGGTGAAAAGCATTTTCAGAACCATTCCAAAAGCAAACGGCGGAATCGCATAACCCACGAAAACAATGATGCTCGAAACGATGTCGAACGACTTGTTATGGCGCAATGCCTTTAAAATCCCTAAAGGAATGCATACCAGATATGAAAGGATAAAACCGGTAATACCGAAGACCAGCGAAACTTTGAAGCGTTCCTTGATGAGCTGCCAGGATGTTTTATTGGGGAACCTGTAGGATTCCATCAGCATTCCCAGACGATCGGAAACAAGCCACCGCCAGTACCGTTTATAAAACGGCTGGTCAAAACCGAAATGAGCTTCCAGGTCTTTTCTCTGCTCTTCTGAAATGGTTCCTGCAGCTCCTGTCCCACGGCCCGATTCCGCATCGCCGAGGCCCCTCATCTGCATGATAGCCTGCTCAACAGGGCCGCCGGGAACAAATTGAATCAGACCGAAACAGAGAATGGTAATACCGATGAAAGTGGGTATGACCAGAAGAAAACGGCGAATAAAATAATCGATCCTTTCCATAAGATGCTTATACCATTCTCCGGGCTGTTTTTTCAAGTCGGGTTGAACAATTTTGTGCGGTTGATTTTTGTCATAAAAGGGGGTACGAGTTACAAGTTACGGCTCAAAGGACAAAGCGAATAAAAACCCTTTATCACGAAAACACGAAAGGACGAAAAAGAAATAGAAAAATTTCGTGTTTTCCATATTTCGTATTTTCGTGATTGATTTTCTTTTTTTGGTTTTTTCATATATGAATCCTGGTTTAAATCCTTGAATCCTTTTCTGATAATTCAATTCAAGTAGAACTTACTGATAGGCATGGAAATGGACCCAATGAAATTCAATACCACGGCCAATATCCCTCAATCTGAAATCTCTATGCGCATCGCAAAATTGCAGCGGAGACTATCCAAAAACGGCATTGACGGTGCACTCATTCTACAGAATACCGATCTGTATTATTTCGCAGGCACCATCCAGCAGGCCCACCTCTTTATCCCGTCGAGCGGTGATCCCATTCTCATGGTCAAAAAAAGCATCCAGCGGGCGAGTGCGGAATCCGGCATCAAACAAATCGTTCCCATGGAAAACCTAAAGCAACTTCCTGCGTTATTACGTGAAAACGGGTTTTCCATCCCGGAAACACTTGGAATGGAGTTGGATGTCCTGCCGGTCAATCATTATTTAAAATACAAAGATCTTTTTGACCAAAGCCGAATCATCGATACTTCTCACCACATCCGACTGGTTCGCGCCGTGAAATCACCGTTTGAAATCAACCTGATCAGCCAGGCAGCGAAATTGGCGGACCAGGTGGCCGGCTGTATAAGCGGTGAATTGCAAGAAGGCATTACCGAAGTTCAGCTTGCAGGCAAAATGGAAGCTATTGCCCGAGGGCTCGGGCACCAGGGAATGATACGGATGCGATTGTGGGGAAGTGAGATGTTTTACGGACATCTCATGTCCGGCGCCTCGGCGGCAGTTCCAAGCTATCTGGCGTCTCCTACTGGCGGTGAAGCACTGAGCCCGGCATTTTCTCAAGGGCCGGGCTTTAAGAAAATTCAATGTCACGAACCGGTTCTTTTCGACTATGTGTTTGCTTACAAGGGTTATTTGGCAGATCATACACGGATCTTCTCCATCGGCGATCTTCCGGATGAACTCATCCGTGCGCATCAGGCCATGCTCGATCTCCAAGAAATCCTTTCAAAACAAGCGGTTCCCGGGGCGACCGCCGGCGATATCTATAAGACGGCAATGGCGTACATCCATGAATTCGGCTATGATGATTATTTTATGGGAGCTGAGAAGGAACGCATTCGGTTTATCGGCCACGGTGTCGGACTCGAATTGGATGAATACCCTTTTCTGGCCACAGGACAAAAACTCAAACTTCAAGAGGGAATGGTTATCGCGCTTGAGCCGAAACTGGTTATTCCGCATAAAGGCGTTGTGGGCATCGAAAACACCCATGTCGTCACTGAAACAGGGCTCAAACGATTAACCAACTATCCAGACGCTATTACCATCGTGAAATAAAACGGGCGGATTCGCCTGTCTTGAATCTTTCGTTGGAAAATCCAAGACAGGCGAATCCGCCCGTTTTATATAGTTAATTTTAATTCGATCAGCAGGTCTATCGTTTTGAGAACTGATAACGCGCACGCGCACCTTTTTGACCATATTTTTTCCGCTCTTTAACCCGCGAATCCCGACGAATAAAACCGGCCCGTTTCAATAACGATCTCAAGTCCGGATCGGCCAAGATTAAAGCCCGGCTGATACCGTGCCGAATCGCCCCTGCTTGTCCGTTGATACCGCCGCCGATCACCTTTATATGAACATCATATGTGCCGATGGTGTTGGTAAGAACCAGCGGTTGCTGCAACATGGTTTTAGCGGTCCCGATCTTGAAATAATCGTCCAATGGACGTTTGTTCACTATGATATTACCGGGTCCCGGCTTCAGCCAGGTTCTGGCTATGGCTGTTTTTCTCTTACCTGTCGCATAAAAAACGTTTTCTTCGATCATGAAATTCCTCTGTGTTTGCGGATTATCTGTTTCCGGTTTCATGGCGGTTTTGCAACCGAACAATGGTTTCTT
>CAYTAQ010000052.1:0-24355 GCA_964435695.1 uncultured Desulfobacterales bacterium
ATCTCAAGCACTAAGTATGGATACCGCGTGATGCTTTTCCCGGGCATCATGAACAACCTCATGTATAATTCGGCTGATCCTGCCTATCCCATGCAGTACGGCATCTATATATACGCAGCTTCAACCGGCTCCACCATCAGCCCCTATATCTATCATAATACCATTGATGGTGCGACCCTTGCCGGCATATGGTTGTCGGAAGAGATCGCACCTACGTTTTTCAATATTTACTACAACATCATCTCCAATTTTGGGGAATACGGCATTCAGGACAATGGGGATTCTCCCATCACGCCGTCCATCGATTACAACACGGTCTGGAGTCTATCCGGAATTGGCGATTATTTGAATGTGTCGGGTGGTGCGCACGACATCTATGCAGACCCGCTTTTCACGGACAGCAGTGCAGGCGACTTTCATCTGCTGGCGGGTTCACCCGCCATCGATGCCATTCCCATTCTGCTCGATCCTGAGGACCCCGTGGCCATTGACCTGGATGTCAACGATCGTCCCCAGGGGCCGGGCTATGACATGGGATGCTACGAAACGCTGTCATCCGGTGAAGCATGGAACACGACGACGTCTCTGCCGATCAACCGCATGCTGTCGGTGGCGGCGGCGCCCGGCAATGGCTATGTCTACATTATCAATGGCTATATCAACAGCGGTGCACACGATTATGGTTATGCCGACGGCAGATCTTTTTATGCACTTCAGAACGCCAACGGCACCCTGGGGCCCTGGCAGGAAACCACCGCTGCTATACCCGGCAATTTTACACGGGCGGCAGCCGGTGTGGGCCAGTACAATGGGAAAATATATGTTGCAGGCGGCGCCATTGACGCGCCGTCCTGGGACGGCAGCGTCTGGTATACAACCCCTGGAGTGTCGGGAGATATCACGGTATGGACCCAGGCGGCCAGCAGCATTCCGGACTCGATGGGGTCCTGGCCCTACATGGCGGCATACAATGGATATCTGTATGTGGGCGGCGGTTACCGTGCCGTGGGTATTTATTCCGAAAGGCTTTACTATGCACCCATCAACATAGACGGTTCTCCTGGAACCTGGACCCAGACAACCAATCTGCCGGTCACTTCAGTGAAGGGACAGCTTCTCTTCGAAAACAGCCGGGCTTATCTCCTGGCCGGAAACTCCGATGCCATCTATATGGCGGATGTGGCAGCAGGAGGCTCCATAGGCAGTTGGAGCCAGATCGGCGTGATGCCGTCGACGGCTGTGTATTCCGCTGCAGATGTCATCAATGACAGGCTGTATGTGGTGCAGGGCGGCACGTCCAATGTATATACCAGCAGCATCCAGGCAAACGGCTCTTTAGGTGGATTCGTACTCGAATCGACTCTGCCGGAACCGGTCAACCCGTGGGAGCAGGGGGTGCATTATAACGGTTATTTTTATCTCATCGGCGATCAGACCGATTCAGCCAATCTCACCCGGGTCTATATGCACGAAATTTCAGAGGCGCCCCCGCAGTTCACCCTGACCGTCAACACGAGCGGTTCGGGATCTGTAACATTGAATCCTTCCGGCGGCATTTACGATGAAGGCACGACGGTGACGCTGACGGCGGTTCCTGCCGGGGGCTGGGAGTTCAGTTCGTGGGGAGGCGCGTTGACCGGTACGGCTATTTCCATATCGATCACAATGGATGCTGATAGAACCGTCAGCGCCACGTTTACCGAGATAGCGGTAAGCCAATACATACTGACCGTCAACACGGTTGGCCAGGGGAGCGTGACGCTGAATCCGTCCGGCGGGAGTTACGCAGCGGGAACGGTTGTCACGATTACGGCCGTGCCTGCATCAGGCTGGAAGTTCAGCGGCTGGGGCGGCGCTTTAAGCGGAACTGCCAATCCTCAAAACATTACCATGAATGCCGATAAAACCGTTAGCGCCACGTTCATTGAAAAGACTTCACCCGCAATGCCCACGGCCGACAGCCCGGCCGACGAATCGACCATTGCCGAGGGGTCAACGATCACCTTGGATGCCAGCGATTTCAGCGATCCGGACGGCGGCAGCCATGTGCAGACGTACTGGCAGGTGTGGCGTGCGGACAGCGGCGAGCTGCTGTACGATGAGGTGTCGGATGTGAATCTGACCCAGTTCACCCTGTCGGCCGTGCTGGATGCGGGCTTGAAATACACCTGGCGGGTGGGCTACGAGGACTCGGACGGCAACCTGACATGGTCCCGGGAATACAGCTTCAAGGTGGGCACCTCCGTACCCGAGAGGCTACCGGAAATTACAGCCGGAACCACCCTGGTGGATTTCGGCATGATCTCCATCGTCCACTGGCCGGATGATCCGTCTCCTGCCAAGGTTTTTAACATCAAATATGATCCCCGCTATTACCGCATCGGCACCTACGATCCGGTGACGGGGGTGTATCTTGAAATTGACGATGGTCTGGAGATCGAGCCGGGCCGGTCCTACTGGATGCTGGCCCGGGAAGGTCTGAGCGTCAACTTCAACGGTATTCCGGTGAGCAAAATTCACGATATCGAGGTGTGTCTGCATTACGGCGCAGACGGGTGGAACATGATCGCCCCGCCCAACGACGCCGATTATCCGTGGGGTGAGGTGCTGGTGGGACGCTGGCTTGAGGAGGACCCGGATCTTATGATAGAGCCCGTGGCGCTTTCTTCAGGCAGCCCGGACATCGATTTTATGATCGATCCCCGCATCTGGGAATGGAAAGCGGGGGTATATGTCCCCCACCAGCCGGAGGATAATTTTTTGCTGGAGCGTTACAAAGGGTACTGGGCCAAGGCCAAGGTCAATGGGGTCTATCTGGTATTTCCGGAATATGCGCAGACCACCGCGTCGTCGGCATCAAGCGCGGTTGCTTCCGCCAATGCCGGGGGAACCGTGACCGAAGATGGGGACAGCCCGCCCATGCCCATGGGTACGCTGGGCGAGGACAGCACTGAGAATATATTCGGCGGGTGTTTTATTGAAATCGCAAGCGATTTCAATTTGTTTTAGGTTTTAGGTGTTACGTTTTAGGTAGCGATAAGCTAACAGCTAAAGGCTCAATGAAGCCTGCAGGGCAAATTACAATAAGTATCGCCCGAAATGCGTTGGACGTCCTGGGTCCGATTTATGATTTCTGTCAAAAGCGCGGCTACCAGCCCGAGGGCGAAGCGATTCGTGTTGGGAACTGGGCGGTTCAAATTATCCCCGCTTTCAGCGAACTCACTGAAGCAGCCATCCAGGAGGCTGAGACGGGAGACATTGATGGCATGTCTCTACGCGTCGTGCGTGCGGACTACCTTGCGGTCATTGCGCTGAGCGTGGGCCTGGCAAAAGACTTCACAAGGATTCTGGCTCTTCGCGAAGCAGGCGCTGTGGAAAACAAACAGATCTCAGATCTGGCAGTTCGTTACAATCTCACTGCGGCATGGAATAAGTTTGTGGAGCTCTTTGATGAGATTTGACATTCGGGAAATCCTTGAAAATCAGGCCGCATGGCAACGCTCTCGTGCCGAAAGACCGTGGGCGCAGGAGCTTCGAGAATCTGCCGCAATGCGCCATGCCATGACATCCCTAAAAAAACATTTTTCTCCCATAGACAAAGCGAGACCCAAAAGCAAATCTAACCTGCAATCACGCATCGACTCTGAACGATAAGACGTCCAAACTCTGACATGCCTTTTTCTGGTAACTGTAGTTTGCTTCGCGTTATTTATTGTAGTTTGACGATGAATTAGGCACGAAGTGCAAATTACACCCAACTGTTCAGCTTGGCGGATATGAAATCGATAATCAAGCGGTGCTCCGGTTTTCCGTTGCCGCTAATGTAAACCGGATCTCCAAAGGCGATGCGGATCGGTTTGGCCGGATCGATTTTGCCAATGTCCTTCAGCAGTCTTCCCATACCCCATGCATCTGTCTTTACGGCAACCGGAATAACCGGCACGTTGCCCAGCCTGGCAAGCTTGACACCCAGCGAGTTGAAGTGTTTGGGATTAAAATGAAGGCTGCGTGTTGTTTGCGGAAATATGAGAACGGAGATATTCCGCTTCAAGCACGCGAGACCATCCGCCATTACCTTTTTCAAGTCTTCTCTTGGATTGGTTCGCTCGACGACAATCGGATTCAGGCTTTGGATGATATGTTTGACAATCGGATATTGTGTCAGGCTTTTTTTCAAAACAAATGTAAATTTACGATAAGGCATGATGAGGCACGGGAAAAGAAAAGTTTCCAGCACGCTCATGTGATTACCGACAAACACGCAGGGGACGGTTAGATTTTTATAGGCGGCCGTGTTTTCTACGCCAAGGTCGACGCCGATGGTTTCCAGTGTTTTCAATATGCCGAGGCTGCCCGATATTATATGGAATTTGGTATCGATTCCTTGCCTGGAAATTTTTGATGCGGCATTTAAAATCAGCGCAGTCTTTGTATAAAAGTAAACACCGGGCATCTGTCGGACGATTTTGTGAAATGGCTTTTTGAATGATGAGCAATCGGCGGTTGTCATAGAATTTTTCATAGCAAATAAACCGGCAAGATGCAAATTTTCTTGTTCCCCTTATTTACAGCGGTGTCCGTTAATCGTTTTTTTACAGCAGCGCTGAAGCGCTGCACTACGTGCGTTTAGCCATGTAGCGCAGAACTTTAGTTCTGCCAAGAGCGTTTGCAAGCAATCATGTTTCCCTTTGGGTTCCTTTTTGATATAGACAGCAGGTATTATGACGGCCACTGAGAAATATTTCAAACAGAATGTGATCGGGATTTCAGGTGTCGAGTTCGTGTGGGGTCTTGGCCTTCCGGTGGTGATTGAATCGACATTTTTACAGCTTTTTTTAAAGAAATTAGGCGCCAGTAGTTTTGAAATAGGGCTCATCCCGGCATTTTTTTTTATCGGGTGCTCCGTGTTTGCCCTTCTTTCCAGTTATATCACATCGAATATGACGTTTAAGCGTGGCGTTGTCATTCTGCTGCATCTTGTATCGGGTTTGTGTCTTGTGTTTTTCGGAACGTTTCTTTTGCTCTTTGGAAACGTATCGGCCATTATCCTTGTGTTTTTCATATCCTATGCTGTTTTTTCCGTGTGCATCGGTATGACACTCCCCGTGTGGCTCAATTATATTGTCAATATTTTATCGCCCGATCGGTCGGTTTCGGGGATCGGTTTTATGATGATAGCACAAAGCGTAGCCAAGCTGAGCAGCAGCCTTTTTATCATCAAGTGGGTTGAGACATACGCTTTTTCGCTGAAAGCTTCGGCATGGGTATTTATTACCGTCGGATTTTTGTTTGCGCTGGGCTCTCTGTTCTTTCTTGTCACAAGGGAGATTTCCACGGGAGATAAATCTAAAAATCAGCGCCGGAATTCATTTTGGCGCTATGTCAAGGTGTCGGTGCGCCATATTCTTAAGAATAAAAATTTTTTATTTTTTCTTGCCGGTGACCTGGATTATTTTGTGGTGGTGACCGTCATATCGTTTTATGCAAACTATGCCACTGCCTTTTGCGGCATAAAACCGGCAATCGCCGCAGGTGCATTTGTCACCAGTATTTACACCGGTGCCATCCTCGTCAATATATTTTTAGGTTCGCTGAATATATTTTCGAAGAGAAACAAATATATCTTTTCAAAAATGTCATCGATTACAGCCATGGGGTTACTCATTCTGTTTGAGTATCAATGGAGTTTTATCCTCTCAAGTTTGTTGATCGGGGCTGCCAGGGGAACGCGCATGGTGGTATTTGCGCCTACGGTCAAAAAACTGTCCGGGTTGGAAGATTCTACAAGCTATTTTGCCGTTGCGCCGCTTCTGACAACAGTGTTTGCTTCCAGCCTCCCCATGATTTATGGGAAGTTTCTGGATTATTATGCCGGGTTGAATGGTGATGCATACAGAATTGTTTTTTTTGTATCCGCACTTCTCATCCTGGGGACCCTGTATTGTTTGCTGCAGGTTGATTTTAAAGATTCCAAGGGCTCAAGGATTCAAGCGTTCCAGGGTTCGAGTGAAACGACTTAAAGTTACATGTTATACTATAGTTGGATATGATTAAATCAACAAAGGTGGCTCCCATGGAAAACCTGGCATTTTTATCGGCAACGCAACTTTTAAAAAAATTGAAATCCCGTGAAATCAGCGCGGTTGCGCTGCTTGAACACTTTTTGGATAGAGTCGAGCGGCTGAATCCGGACATCAATGCCGTGGTCGTTCTGGATCGCCGGAATGCCCTAAGGCGTGCCGAAAAAGCCGATCAAGCATTGGCAAAAGGTGAAGACTGGGGCCCGCTCCATGGACTTCCCATTACCGTCAAGGAATCGATAGCGGTCGCCGGCATGCCGCATACCGGCGGGTCATGTGAGCGCAAGCATGTTGTACCGGGACATCATGCCGATGTGGTGCAGTCGTTAATCGATGCCGGTGCCGTTGTATTTGGAAAAACAAATATCCCCCGTTTCGGAATGGATTTCCAATCCTATAATGAGGTTTACGGTCAAACCAACAACCCATGGGACCTTAGGCTGACACCCGGTGGTTCTTCAGGTGGCGCAGCGGCAGCGATTGCCGCCGGTATGAGCGGGCTTGAGATCGGCAGCGACATCGGCGGTTCCATTCGCATCCCTGCACATTTTTGCGGCATTTTCGCCCATAAACCCACGTTTAACATTGTTCCACTGCGGGGTCATATTCCGTTTCCCGCTCTCATTTCCGAACGCAACGGCGGCACCGGCGCTGATATTGTTGTCATCGGCCCGCTCGCGCGGAGCGCCAAGGATATCGAGCAGGTCATATCGCTGATGGCACGGCCGGGCAAAACCGACAGAACCGCCTGGCGCATCGAACTGCCGCCCCCGCGAAAAAGTGCATTAAAGGAATATAAGATCGGGCTTTGGCTCAATGATCCTGCAAGCCCCGTGGATAGCCGGGTGGGTAGCAGAATTCAGACATTTGTGGATGATCTGTCAAAGCTGGCGCCGAATATTGCGGATCGGCGGCCGGATGTCGATTTTTCGAAAAGCCATGATGTGTATGTCGGTCTTTCCGCCGCCCTGAACGGATCGACGGTGTCCCGTGAAGTGTTTGATAAGCTTTGCCTGCAAAAAACCAAGCTGGATGGTTCGAGCGGCGATGCAAGGTCGCGCTTTATCCGGGGGGCGACGCAATCCCACCGGCAATGGATTTTGATGCACAATGATCGTATGCAACTACAGCGGCAATGGACGGCGTTTTTCAAGGATTTTGACGCATTGCTCATGCCCGTTGCGCCGGTGGCGGCGTTCCCGCACGATCACAGGCCTTTTTATGACCGCCATGTGTCGGTAAACGGCCAAGATGTGCCATATGTGGACGCACTCTACTCCTGGGCGGGCCTTTCAGGGGTTGCATATCTTCCCGCCACGGTGGTTCCGGTGGGATTGACTTCAACCGGCCTGCCGGTGGGGATCCAGATTGTCGGCCCTTACCTGGAAGACAGGACAACGATTCATTTGGCGACACTGATTGAGGACGCCATGGGCGGATTCGTGCCGCCGGCGTTGCCCTAAAGGGCGTCATTTACTGCGTGTCATTTAACCTCCGGCTGTCATTTACTACGTGTTATTTGCTTCGCGTTATTCATTGTGGTTTAACGATGAATTACGTCCGAAGGACAAATAACGCGCGCAGCGCAAATATTGCCCGCAGGGTCAGTCGCCCTGCTCCGTGGGCAATCCCTGCTTTTGCCATTCCGCTAACCCGGCTTTCATATAGACAATATGTTTAAACCCGGCAAACTGAAGTGTTTCCGCGAGATCCTTTGCAAGATGGCAGCGGACATCGCTGCAATATACCAGCAGAGCCGTATCCGGGTCGGTCTCTGACATAAATCCGTCCAGCCACACATCTTTTTCAGCTTCCGGAAGATTTCTTGCACCGCGGATATGGGATATTTGAAAATCTTCAGGGGGTCTGGCATCCAAAAAAAATATATCATCTTGTTTAAGCTTTTGCAGGGCATCTGAAATTGAAATTTCCGGTATCGCGCCCATGGGCTCCTGGGATGTCGGAGACGGCCTGCTTTCAAATAAAAAGGCAAGAACATCGGGCCTTAAGGACGTTGCGATGATGGGCAGCAAAATCGCCAGCCCTAAGACCATGGCGGCTTCGTATAGGGTGCGTTTCATTATTAAACTCGGTTTTTCTCCAATTTGGTTGTGAAAAAAGGGTTCCAGGGTTCGAGGGTTCAAGTGAATTCTTGATACCCATAGTCAGTCGAGCGATTGTTCATTCTCTCCTATATAAATGTTGGGAAAATGGCAACCGGAATCTCCTTGAAAATACTGAATGTCTTTGATATTCTATGGCTTATTACAAACGTTCGTCCGGAGGTAGCGGTGACCATAAAGTCCAAAGCACTGGAAGTAAATATCGCTGATTACCACGTTGATGTAACCATTGATCCCAAATTCAATGTGCTGCAGGAAACCATGAGTCAGTATTACGGCATCATGGAAGGCATCAATATATTCCTGAAAGAGCTTTCACATCCCTATAAAAACTGGCAGTTTATCGTTAATGAAGCCAGAACCTATTCACTCGATTATTTTCATCTCATCAAGAGCCATCCAAAAGGAAGCGAGGCTGCCGAACGATTCATTGAGATTTTTTCAAATACCCTTGAAGCCGACATCATTCAAACAACCAAAATGGATGCGGTCGATAATCTGCTTCTGTACATACAAAAACTGATTAAAGATTCCGGAAAAGACCTGGAAAGGTTTCTTCCTGTTATATCAAATGCCTTTTTCAGGATACGTACATATCCATCGGATACATTCTTTTTGTTCATCAAGAGCTACTATCAGATCAAACGTCTTGCCGAAATCTATCTGGAAAATACAGCTGAGTTGGATGTTGATTGTGCGGAATTGAATCGCCTTCTGTTGCGGTACTATAGCACGACATACCAGTATTGGCTGAGTGAAAAGGATCCCCGGACATGGTTTGAAAATAAAATCGAAACTTCGGGGCCCGGTGTTGATTGGGGAGAATTTTTCAATGGCATTTCGCATGCCCGGATCAATGAATGGCAAAAACAACTCGATGCCTTGGTTGAAAAAAGCGATATATCGGCAAAGGATATGGTGGTAAACCTTTCCAAGCTTACAGGCTATAACCAGATTGTTGAAATTTATAGAAAAATACCCCAGAAACTTCTTGAAGCCGGTTCGAAAAATAACAAGGGCGACCGATGGAAAGTTATTTTTCTGTTTTTTATCATGAACATTTCCGGGTTATCGATTATTCACGAAGAAGTGTTGCGGGATGTCAATCGAACCCTGGGTCACTTGATCGATCATGAAACCCACTTTTACATTTCCAACCTGATAGAAAAGACCTTTTCTATTCTTCACACCCAAACCACGAAATTTCCGGCAACAACCTTAAGCTGCATCCTAAACATGGGAAAGGGGATTTATAAAACCGAGGATAGCGATCTCATCAACGATTTTATCGAACGGGTCATTGCTCTCGGTTTTCAGGCACCCATGGTCAGCGGTGTGGGGGATGACTGGCAGGTCAAAGTCAATCCGGCGCATATCCAGAACATTCGAATCTGGCTGGAGTTGATAGAACTCAACCCGAAGTTGTCGATCCGGCTTATCTCAAGTCTTATCATCTATCTTTCCATATGCGGTGTATTCATCAAGGATACTGACCTCTTTCCGCGTGACATCACACGGATTTTAAACAGCAAGATTGAACAGGTCTACAATCTTATTAAACAACTGGGACGATTATTTCCTGTTTATTTCAACGATATCGGCGCAGAGGGAAACCTACGCGACATATCCACAAAGATTGATGAAATATCCAGCAGAAAAGATGTCCTGATCCACTTTTTACGCAAGCAGAGCCATGTTGAAAGCAGCAATCTCATCATTCTCTTTATGGAAGCAACACTGAAATTTTGGGAGACAAAAGACAAAGAGGTTTTACGGCCTTTTGTACCGCCGCTTATCTTCAATCAGATTCAAACAGAGGGTCGTTTTGTCGACGGCGTACACCAGGTCATCAACCATCTTGCCCAAAAAGGATTAGCACTGCCGAAGGGTCTTATTACAGCGGATGCGGATACTATCAGGGGTTTATTAGCGGATTTTGGGGGCAGCGCCGAATCGGATATTGAGCGGGTGGTTTTGGCGTCTTTGTTCTATCGGCACCTGTATCAGAAATACCATCTTGATTTCATTGAAATCAATAATCGAATCACCCAACTCAAGTCGGTCGCTTTTCCGGGTCTCGACAAATTGGAAAGTGCCCTGAGTGAACCGAATTTGAAAAGAAAAATATCGATGATGCTCGATTATTTGGAGTTTTTAAAATACCTCGTATTATCGAATGAGCCGTTTGAAGTGAAGGAGGATATTTATAAAAAAAGACATTTTACGGTGGACATTCCTTCCATGTACGGCAGCTATCATGAGATGAAGTTCAATGCGCTCGGTTTGACGTTCCGGCTGGAATCGCTTGTGAATACACTGTTCGAAGAACTTGTTGACGACATGGATCTCAGTTTAATAACCAAGGCAATTTTTTATGAGATCTACGACCGGCTGATGTTATTCGACAAGGCATTGAAAATAGATGGGATCCAGTCGCTTGAGCTTGAACTGTATCTTGAGATGCTGGCGCATTCCCTCGAAGCCAAGGGGTTTACGTTTACCCAGTACCTGGATATTTTTAAAGGCTTTGCCCAGGCCGTTAAAAATATTATCAATGATTATTTCGGAAATATTCATGGCAAGAATCTGACGGAGATTATTTCCAAGTTATCTCCTGGGCAGATTTCACCAAAATACATGCCGGAAGACGGCATAACGGAAAAAAATAAGGCTATCCATCGGGTTTCAGAGATATTTTACAGAGATCGCATCGCCTTCACCACCGGTCTTCAGCAACTGGACCTTTTTTTGAGTCGCATCCTCAATACCCTGTTTCAACAGTCCAACAAGCTGCCGAAAGATAAGCTTCACCAGCTTCTGCTCTATGATCCGCAAAACGCAATGACGTACATCCATAAGGTGGGCAAACGGGTTTCGGGGATTATTCATTTGGGCAACAAAGCTTCGAACATGGCCAGGGTGAAAGCATTCGGCCTGCCCGTACCGCCGGGATTCATTATTACAACAGAAGTCTATCGGTGTCGGGAGATTATTGAAAGCTATCAGCCGGCAAAAGAAAATTTCAAGGAGCAGATTAATCATCATATCGCCACCATTGAAAAAATGACCGGGAAATCATTTGCCAACCCTGAAAATCCGCTCCTCTTTTCTGTCAGAAGCGGATCTTCCATTTCACAGCCCGGTATGATGGACACCTTTCTAAATGTAGGCATCAATGACGAGATCACGGCCGGGATGGCCTCCTTAACCGGGAATACCTGGTTTGCCTGGGACAATTACCGGCGTTTTCTTCAGTGTTACGGCATGTCGTTAGGCCTGGAAAGGGATGATTTTGATGCTATCATCGGAGAATTGAAGCGCCGGGCGAGCGTTCAGTTTAAACGCGATTTCACCGGGGATCAGATGAAAAAGGTTGCCCTGACCTATAAGAACTTCATCAGGGATTCGAAAATAGAGATTTTGGCGGACCCTCTGGATCAACTGTATATGGCCATTAAAAATGTCATGCAATCATGGAATTCTCCGCGGGCGAAAACCTATCGGAAAATCATGGGCATATCGGATGACTGGGGTACTGCCATTACCGTGCAAAGCATGGTGTACGGCAACATGTCGGAACAATCAGGGGCGGGCGTTTTCTTTACGCACAACCCCAGATGGTCCGGTGACAGTTTAAGATTGTGGGGTGATTTCACCATCGGCAATCAGGGGGAGGACGTGGTCTCAGGATTGGTCAAGACATTGCCCATCTCGATTTCGCAGCAAGATATCGAGATGCGGGAGACGGATATTACGCTGGAATCACACTTTCCGGATATTTACAAGGCAATGAAAAACTGGGCGGTGGAACTCATCGAAAGAAAAGGCTGGGGGCCACAGGAGATGGAATTCACTTTTGAGAGTCCTACGGTTGACTATCTGTATTTGCTCCAGACGCGGGATATGGCCATCCGTGAGCGTAAAAAAGTTACCGCATTTGATTTTGAAGCGGTGGTTGGTGACAATCATTTGGGACATGGCATCGGTGTCAGTGGTGGAGCCATGAGCGGGCGGATTGTATTTACGCTGGAGGAACTTGAAAAATGGCGTTCCCTTGAACCGGAAACGTCTTTGATTCTTGTCAGAAACGATACGGTACCGGATGACATAAAGGAGATATATGCTTCAGACGGCCTTCTGACCGCACGCGGGGGTGTAACCTCTCATGCAGCGGTCGTTACACACCGTTTGGAGAAAACGAGTGTTGTGGGATGCAACGAAATGACCTGCAATGAAAAAGAAAGGGTCTGCATTTTTGGGACGACACGATTATCTTCCGGAGACTGGATCAGCATCGATGGCCGTGAAGGATCCGTGTTTACGGGTAAGGTTCCATTGCTTGAGACATAAATTGTGCTACGCACAATTTATTATACGAAGTAAATGACTATTAGTGACGCGAAGCGAGTTGTGGAGGAATAATGAGAGAAGACAGTTCAAACAACAGCGGTTTAACATTAGGGGTGAACGGTTTCGGCAGAATTGGAAAACTTACGGTTTGGCACCATATCGGGCGTAAGTATTTCAAGAATATTGTTGTCAATATCGGCAGGAAGTCCGGAACATCCATGCAGGATATCGCCCATTATGCAGAACGGGATTCCACCTATGGGATGCTTCACGCATTTCTTTATGGGCAAAATGCGAGACCGCTCATCGCCGAGATTGATGAAGAAAACGCTTCTCTGATGATAGACGGTATTCGGGTAAAGTTTCTTCGTTCCGAGAGGAACCCCGCTGATATCGGGTGGCATAAAGAAGATGTCCGGCTGGTGGTTGATACGACCGGGCGGTTCCTGGACCCGACCCAGCCCGGGGACCATCCCAAGGGTTCCGTAAGGGGGCATCTGGATTCGGGCGCTGAAAAGATAGTTGTCTCGGCACCCTTTAAAATCAAAGATCCGGGCATGACAATGCCTGAAGATACCATTACCACCGTCATGGGGATAAACGACAGCCTTTACGATCCCAGGCGTCATCAGATCATATCGAATGCATCGTGTACCACCACCTGTCTGGCCCACATGATGAAGCCCCTTTTAAATGCCTTCGGACCTAAAAAGATTTTATCTGCCTCCATGGCAACCGTTCATGCCGTCACCGGATCGCAGGCCGTGCTGGACAGGCTTCCCGAAAGCGGCAAAACCGATTTGAGGAAAAACCGGAGTATCATAAACAATATCATTTTAACCACAACAGGCGCTGCAAAGACACTGCGACTCGTTATCCCCGAAATGGAGCAAATCGGATTCATTGCGGAATCCGTCCGTATTCCGACGGTCACCGGTTCTCTCATCATTCTTGTGGTTAACCTGCAGGAGGAACTTGCCACCAAACCGATCCAGAGGGAATTTATCAATGACATCTATCGGCAGGCCGCGGCCGGCGATCCCAACGGGTACCTTCATTATACCGACAAACAGAACGTTTCCGGTGACATCATCGGTATCCCAAAGGCGGCCGCCATCATAGAAGGCCACGAGACACACAGACGGACTGCGGAGGTAACCATTGATCTGGAAAAAGTACCCGGTATCGACACCGTGCTTGTGTCTTCTTTAAAAAAGACGGTTATCCGGGTGCCTGTTACCCAGACCGTCATTTATGGTTGGTATGATAATGAGATGGGGAGCTATGTCAATATGCTGGGAGATCGGACGGTCTCTATTGCCGAACACATGTAATAAAACAAGTATTGGAATGTTGCAGTAATGGAGTCATGGGCTGCTGATAAAAGATGTCCTGGCCTATACTTGTTCATTCCGGGGCCCGGTAGCTATTTTTCTTCAACTGTTTAATAAGGTCGGGGAGCTGTTTTTGTGCTGCCCATACCTTTAACGTCTTCCGATAGTCATCCGCAGGAACCCCAAGAAGCGTTTTTCCTGGTGCCACATCGCTTGCGACAAGGGTGTTCCCGCCAAGTGTCGTTCCAGCACCAATGGTTATATGATCCTTTACTCCTGAACGCCCTCCCATTATGACGCCATCACCCAATGTTACGGATCCAGCCAAGCCTGACTGTCCAGCCATCACACAAGATCGACCAATTTTGCAATTATGGGCAATTTGGACGAGGTTGTCTATTTTCGTACCATCGCCTATCAATGTGGCACTAAACTTACCCCGGTCGACGCAACTTCCTGCTCCTATCTCGACGCCGTCACCAATCTCTACCGTACCAATTTGAGGGATCTTGACCATGCCTTGACCATCAGGAGAAGGTCGATAACCAAAGCCATCGGCACCGATTGTTACATTCGGATGGATGATGCAGTAATTACCTATACGGCATCGTTCACGTATGACCGTACCGGACCAAATAACTGTTCCACCGCCTATACGGGTGTAATCCAGTACGGTAACATTTGGATAAAGCTTAGTGTTCTCACCGACAACAACACTTGGTCCTATATAGCAGCCAGCCCCTATCGCAGCACCGGCACCAATTTTGGCAGTTGAGTCAATCACCGCAGTTGAATGTATACCAACCTCACATTTCGGAGGTTCAGGTGCAAACATTTCGAGAACCTGGGCCAAAGCGAGATCAGCGTCGGAAACGAATATAAGTGCCTGCTCCGGTTCCAGTTCGATATTTAGACCATCATTCACGATTGCAGCCGAAGCTCTTGATTGCTGCCATAGCTTTATATATTTCTTCTCTCCTATAAACGTAAGTTGGTTTTCCTTAGCATCGGCAACCTGATCCACACCTGTGATAAGGATGGCTGGATTTCCCTTGAGTTTACCATTAATCTTTTGATTGATCTCTTTTGTTGTAAAACATTTCATAGCTGCTCCTGAATAACGAACTTTATTTTTTTCTAAAACATACACAAATCCAAGGTAACAATACCATATCTCAACTTTAGCTAAATTGCAGATGTATAGAACATTACCAGCCCGCTAAAATTAATGATACCATCATTCTTGACTATCAAGTCAAGTATATCTTTCAAGACGACAATGTAAAGTCATCTTCGTCTTTTGACATATAAGGCTGTAGTGTAGATCGTTTAAGCCTGTCTCACAACTGACAAAAAGTCGTCATTCCGGATACATCCTGTCCTTTCTTTTTAGGATGTGATCCGGGCACGAAGTGAAGCTTTAGCGCTATCCAGGAATAGCAACAGTCAAAAGCTCATCCTGGATCCCGGCTCGCGTCCTGCGATTTGTCAAAGCTCATGACAAATCGCAGGACTTGGCCGGGATGACGCGATACGGGACAACCCCTTTAGCTCTGCTTTTATCAGTCCCTACAGGGCTATACTTCTATTTCCGATGAAGTTTGTTTCGTTCGATTTATAAGAACAGATAGAGCGCGAGCAATTCCTCACTTCGGCATTGGATATTCGACATTGGATAATCTGCGGTTCTCTCTATAAAACCCGTAGCACGTAACTCATTTTCACTCCCCACTGCTTACTCCATACTCCCTACTGAAAAGGCTTCCGACCTCTGTCTTCCGTCCCCAGCATCGTTATCTGTAGCCGGCGTCATAGAGATGATTGCTCAGCATCACAAATTCCGGTACGGAAAGTGTTTCGGAACGACGGATCGGATCGATACCGGCCGCGATCAATTCCTGCCCGGCGGTTTTTGCGGTGATCTGAAGAATGGATCCGGCGAGTGAATTTTTCAGCGTTTTTCTCCGTTTTGAAAAGGCTGCTTTAATCACCTTGAAAAGGAAAGCCTCATCTGTTGCCTCCGGTTGGATATCGTCCTGAAACACAATGGCCAGAATTGCGGAGTCGACGTTCGGCTTCGGGAAAAAGAACGAAGCCTTAATCGTTGCCAGATGAGTGATTTTGGCGCAATAACCCAGCATCACTGCGATGCGCCCATATGTTCTTCCTCCTGGTTCCGCCATGATTCGTATGGCCAATTCTTTTTGAAACATCAACACGGCTTTTTTGAGGCATTTTCTTTTCGAGACCAAATGAACGAGAATTTGTGAGGAAATATTGTACGGAATATTTCCCATGATGAAAAGACGATTTCCCGCAGTTGTTGAAATGGCTTCCAGGTCGACTTTTAAAATATCTTCCTGCAGCAGCACGACATTATGGCAGCCGTTTATCAGAAGCTCATTTTTCAGGGGCTTCACAAGCTCCCCGTCTTTTTCAACGGCATAAACTTTTTTTATTTGTTGGGCCAGGGGAATGGTTAAAGCCCCGAGCCCCGAACCGATTTCCAGGGCAGTATCATTCCGGCTGATGCCGGATCGTGCCACAATCATTTCCGCAATGCTGCGGTCCGCTAAAAAATTTTGGCCGAGTTCCTTTCTGGGGCGCAGGTTCCAGGCCTTCATAAGTACGCGGGGGGAAGTCATTCGCTTTGCAATCTTTTTTGCAGAACCCTTGAACGGACGGCGCTGAAAAATTTATATGTGACAATGTAGGAAAGGATGCCCGGCACGATTCCCAGAATAGCGCCGCCGATCACCATGGCAATGGTTGCGTCGAACCCTAAGGATAAAAGTTCTTTAATCGATTCAAACTTGACATCAAATGGGATGGGTCTATTCAGCAAAAAGGTTCCGGCCTTAAAGCTGCCGATATAGAAAAACGGAATCGTTATGGGGTTGGCAATCCATACCCCTATGGCTGCTGCCGGTTTGCTCCCTTTTAAGATAAATGCCAGTGCAACCGCGATGATCGTATGGAAAGGAATGGTCGGCGTAATACCGATGAATACGCCGATGGCCATGCCCATGGCAATATAGCTGGGTTCTCCCTGGAGCTTTTTAACATTGTTCCAAAGCGACTTGATACGATTTTTTAACGATGGTCGTTGGGCCATTTGAGTCTTTCTTCTCAAAAGGGTTCAAGGATTCTGAAAATGATCCGGAAACGCTACCATGAAAACTAAATGTTTTCAAACACATTTGCCTTATCTTGACTTTCTTTGGATTATTCATTAGGTTTAAAATATCATTCATTAGAAACAAGTTGCAGTTTTTTTTATTGGATAAAAATTTTCATGCTTATTATTTAGAGGATAGCTATGACATTTCAATGTAGATTATTGTTTCATGCTTCGTTGTGCGCGCTTGAGCATGAAAATTTATAGCAAAGGAGGTCAAAATGGTACGACGGAAAAGAAAAGCTGTGAGTTTTGATGCAATGGTGAAGTTTTTTATCCGCAACTATGATATCCCGACAAAAAAGGATATGGAAATCCTGAATGGCCGCCTGGAACGGATTGAAAATTATATCATGATGCAACCTGCCGCTCGGAGAAGCAGCGGAGCAGCTAAAAAAAAATCAGGGGGAAGAACCATAAAAGCCCGCTCCGCCATGACGGCATCGGATCGGGTGTATAACTTCATTAAACGCTCCGGAAGTGGATTGAAATTTGCAGATATCAAAGCCAAAACTGCTTACGAAGAAAAGAAATTGCGTAACATTATATTCCGGCTGCACAGCACGCAACGAATCAAAAGAGTTTCCCGCGGTTTGTACACGGCCCCCTGACTATAAATAGGATTCAAGGGTTCTAGGGTTCCAGGGTTCAAGTGAAAAGCCGAACACACAATTAATCACGAGAATATGAGACATGGAAAACATAAAGTCTTTTTATCTTTTTTCGTGTTTTCATCCTTTCGTGCTTTCGTGATAAAGGGTTGCTTCACATATCATCCATAAATTATAACCCGACGATAGCGATCGGAAATAGGAACACAACATGCCTGCTGTCCAGGATCAGAACAATCCCAACATTGAGAAAGAGAGCCGGAAACTGGATTTTCGAATTGAAAGCGTTTCTGTGCTGAAAGAGATCAGTTCCGTTTTTTATATGCTGGAGCATACACCTACGGGGGCAAGATTTGTCCATATCAGCAACCAGGATAAAGAAAACACCTTTAGCGTTGCTTTTAAAACAGTCCCGATCGATTCAACCGGCGTTGCCCATATCCTCGAGCACACCGTGCTTTGCGGATCGCAGAAATTCCCTGTTCGGGATCCATTTTTTTCCATGTTGAAACGAAGCCTCAGCACGTTTATGAATGCGTTTACCGCATCCGACTGGACCATGTATCCCTTTTCAACACAGAACAAAAAGGACTACGGCAACCTGATGGATGTTTATCTGGATGCAACCTTTTACCCCAACATCGATAAACTCAGTTTCAAGCAGGAGGGGCATCGTCTGGAGGTGGAGGATGACCCTGAAAAAGAAGACGATTTCAGGCTGGTTTACAAGGGCGTTGTGTACAATGAAATGAAGGGTGCCATGTCTTCACCGGACCAGGTGATGGCAAGATCTCTTTTAAATGCGATGTATCCGGATACGACGTACAGTTTTAACTCCGGCGGAGATCCGGCCGTGATACCGAAACTGACATATGAGCAGCTCAGGATGTTCCATGAAAGGCATTATCATCCCAGCAATTCATTTTTTTACACCTATGGCAATTTGCCGCTCATAGAGCATTTGTCCCGTATTCATGAAAAGGTCCTGCAACACTTTACCAAGATCGATCCAAAGACGGAAGTTCAACCGCAGCCCCGCTGGCACAAGGCGAGGAAAGCGACGTATTCGTATCCGCTGAGTTCAGGGGAAGATTCGGCAAAAAAAGCACAAATCTGTGTGGCATGGCTGACTTCGGATATCAAAGATGCATTTCAGGTACTCGTTCTCAAATTGCTGGAGCAGATTCTGATTGGCAATGCAGCTTCCCCCCTCAGAAAGGCATTGATCGATTCGGAACTCGGCACGGCGCTGTCCGATACAACCGGTTTTGACTCAGACAACAGAGATACGCTTTTTTCATGCGGCTTGAAAGATGTTTACGAAGCGGATGTGGAAAAAATTGAGGCCATTGTATTTGACGTGCTGAATGACCTGGTAAAAAAAGGCATCGACAAAAAACAAATCGATTCCGCCATCCATCAGATTGAATTTCACCGCAAGGAGATCACCAATTCGCCTTATCCTTACGGCATCAAACTGCTGTTGACATTCGTGGGGAGTTGGCTTCATGGCGGTGATCCTGAGAAAATTCTTCGATTTGATGCCGATCTGGAACGGCTGCGAAAAGCGATCGGGGAAAATGGATTTTTTGAAAAACAGATACAAACGCTTTTTATCGAGAACCAGCATAGGGTATCGCTCATCTTAAAACCCGATTTGCTGCTTGAGAAAAACGAGCTTGAGCGCGTCAGATCTGAGCTCGCGGCCATCCAATCGGCTATGGGTCCTGCGCAACTTTCACAGATTCGTGAGGATGCGGTCACCTTAAAGGAACTGCAGGAAACAGATGAAGATACCTCCAGCCTTCCGACATTGGCTTTAGAAGATATACCGCCTTCCGTTTATATGGTTGAATCATCAGATGCGTACCCTGACGCACCGGCAACCTGCTACAGTCAATCCACTTCAGACATATTTTACTTTACGGCAGCTATCGGCGTCGGCCATATTGAAAAGCGACTGCTGCCCTTGATCCCCTTTTTCTGTTACGCACTTCCTAAAATCGGGACGCGGCGCCATGACTTTACGGAAGTCGTGCAGGACATCGATCTGTATACAGGCGGGGTAAGCCTGTCGGTCAATGCCCGTACCCGTTTTGAGGACCAGGGGAGCTGTATGCCCTTTATCGCCATCAATGGTAAATGCCTGAGCCGAAACCTGGACAAGCTGCTCGGCATTTTGGAAGAGATTGTCTTCGATGCGGCGTATTCAAATATTGCACGACTCAAAAGCCTGCTGCTGGAATACCGGGCAGGCCTTGAATCAATGGTTGTCCACAGCGGACATCGATATGCCATATCGCTTGCATCCCGGACCTTTTTGCCGGCCTCCTATCTTAACGAGATTTGGAGCGGCATTCATCAGCTTCGGTTTATCAAGCAGATAACGGAAAATCTTCAAGACGACCACCTTGCCGTGATTGCAGGAGATTTATCTGCAATCGGCGGCAAATCAATGGTGAGAGAGAACATTAAAAGTGCTCTGGTGGGTGAAACGGGCTCGCTGGAAAGATGTTTGGACATCCTGTCCCGGAGCAGGGCATGGTCCGGCATGAATCGCGAATTTTCCGAAAAAAACAATTTTGGGTCACCCTCATTGGACATTCACGACGATCCGTCGAGAGAAGGGTGGAGTACGTCGACGGCTGTATCATTTGTTGCTGAAACATTCAAGACAGTGCGCATGGATCATGAAGACGCCCCCCGGTTATCGGTTATCAGCAAAATGCTGCGGTCTTTGTACCTGCATCGTGAGATACGCGAAAAAGGGGGCGCCTATGGTGCTTTTGCAAATTATGACATCGAGACCGGTCTGTTCAGCTTTGCTTCCTATAGAGACCCCCATATTTTATCGACATTGGAGGCCTTTCAGGGAGCTGCGGGGTTTATCACATCCGGTGATTACAGCGATGAGGATATCAAGGAGGCCATTCTGCAGGTGTGTTCCGAGATAGACAAACCAGACCCGCCGGGTCCGGCAGCCAAGAAGGCATTCTACAGAAAGGTCATTTCCCTGTCAGATGAATCGCGCATACGTTTCAAGGAAAGACTTCTTTCGCTGACGCGGGATGAAGTGATCCGTGCGGCAAAAAAATATTTTACCCCAGGCGACAGAGCTTCGGGTGTAGCCGTGATATCGAGCGAAGAGCGGTTAAAATCCGTTAATGAAAAAAGACCGGATTGTCCATGGCGGCTTTACAAGATATAGAAACGCTCATTTTAGGAGAAAATGTTTGGAAGGCATGCGGGTTAGTCTTCGTCGTCTAAGGTCTCATCATCATCATCATCATCATTATCATTATCATCATCATCCGCTTCATCATTTTCATCCAGTTTGCCATCGTCCGTCTTTGGCTCCAAGATTTTGGGGAATCGGACGCCGACGCCGGTATCGAGCGGGTCGTTGTTCAGGTATTTTTTTGCTATCTTGATATAGTTACGGGCCAGATTCATTCCGCCCAATTTCAAATATACCAACGCGGTATCTTTTAGCTGATCATCACCTTGAAGCTCTTCTGGAACCGATTTCATGAGCATATCAAAGCTGTTTCGAAGATCTTCCGGAATCGTTAACTTCATAAAAAAATCCTTTTTTTGTAAGATTATGTTGCCTATCCTGAAATTTAAAGCATAATGAAGAAAAGTAAAGAAAGTGTAAAGGTTTTTTTATTTTCGCTTCCAGTTGGGACCCCGTTTTTCCATGAGGGCTTGAATGCCTTCCTGGAAGTCTTCGCTTCTGCATAGGATGCTTTGCAGGGTGACTTCCATATCCATTTGTGCCATCAGGTCAACGTGCTCGCCCTGTTTGATGATTTTTTTGGTAGCGCCGACGGCTAAAGGGGCCATTTTTGCAATATCCGCCGCCAGTTTTTCAGCTTCTGAGAGCAGTTGGTCTTCCGGATACAGATAGCTGACAAGTCCCCATTCAAGCGCCTTAGCGGCAGCGTACCGTTTCCCGGTCATGAGGATCTCCATGGCCCGGGATGCACCGACGGTTCTGTGCAGGCGGGAGGTTCCCCCCATGTCCGCAACCAAGCCAAACTGCAATTCCGGCATTCCCCAAATACAGTCGTTGCTCATGAGTCTGAGATCGCAAGCCAATGATAATTCGAGGGCCAGGCCGAAAATTGCACCGTGGATCGCGCAGATGATCGGGATTTCTATGGATTCCAGCCGGTTCAAATAGTGCTGGTATTTGTGGATGTCGGAGCGGATGGGAGCGCCGCCGGCGGATTCATCCCCTGTCCAGCGTCCCACCAGCATCCCCAGGGAATTGAAGTCGACGCCGGCGGAAAAGGTCTTGCCTTCACCTTTGATGATGATGGCCCTTATTTCTGGATCGATCATTTGATTTTCGACCATCTGGCTGATTTCAGGCAGCATTTCAAAGGCAATGGCATTTCGTTTTTCAGGACGGTTTAACGTGATATAGAAGATATTCCCCTTTTTTTCACCCACCAGACGGTTGTCGTTCATGTTGGCCTCCAAAAATGGTGTTATTTGCACTTCGTGCGTAATTTGCGCTGCGCGCGTTATTTGCCCTATCGGGCGTAATTTACCCTTCGGGTGTCATTAGCGCTGCGCCCGTTATTCATTGTCATTTATCATTCGGACCTCATTCATCGTTGAACCACAATGAATGACACGCAGTAAATTACTATTAATGACGCAAAGCAAATGACAATTCGTAGATTGTTTCTAATGATGAGCAGTTAATAATTGCATTAATTCGCTGCCAACTCAAAGAAGGATTTCCAAATCTTCCAGCGGATACGAAACGCAGGCGTGGACGTAACCGTATTTCCGGTCCGATTTTCGCACCGGTGTCCCCGGCGGTTGAAAAACACTTCCCGACAGGATCTTAACCCTGCACATACTGCATTCACCCGACCGGCAAATGGAAGGGAGCACAATACCGCCCTTTTCAAGCGATACCAGCAGTGGATCCTTTGCCGGTGCTTGAATGCTTTTGCCGTTTTTTATCGTTACCGTAAAAAAATCATTAGCCGCCACGTGCTTGGGCCACCCTGGATCTTTGCAAATATCGACTGGTGGGCCGTACAGTTCCCTCCTGATGCTTTGTTTCCGAATACCCATCCGTTCGAGTGCCGGTATACAGAAATCATACATCCCCTGTGGCCCGCACAGAAAGAATGTTTTGCCGCTGATATGGCCGGTCGCCTCTTGAATTAGATCCGCGGTGATAAGGCCGCATTTGCCGGTATAATCCGCACCAGGGTCTTCGATGACCGGGATATAGCGTATTCTGTCGAATCGTTCGGATATGCGCAGTAGTTCTTGATGGAAGATCACATCGTCGGTACATTTGTTGCCGTAGAAGAGAAAAACGTTTTGGTCGATTCCGCATTCAACAATTTCGCGGATCATGCTCATAAACGGCGTGATGCCGCTTCCGCCGGCGATGCAAACCATGGTTTTTTCATGATACAAGGGGTTGTGATAAAAATGTCCCTGGGGCCCGGAGCTTTTTAAGGGATCGCCGACGCGAATTTGATCGAGCAGAAAATTTGATACAAGTCCGCCTTGCAGGCGCCTGAGCGTGATATCATAAAACCCGATCTGGTTGGGCTGAGAGGAAATACTGTATGGCCGGCTGGTGCGGATGCCCTTGATGTCGAGAAAAAGTGAAATATACTGGCCGGCTTGAAACGGGGGCAAATATTTATCCTCGGCTACCAGTCGAAAAGTTTTAGTTGACGGCGTTTCTTGGATGATATCCACAACCCTCAGCGCCAGGCGATTCGGGTGAAGCCGGTTAATATACGGATCGGCAAGATCCATTTTAAAGGAATGCATTTTGTTGGATTCACGGCTCGCTTCGATTTGTTTTACGATGTCTCCATACCCATCAAATTCTTCCCAGATCCCTTTTTTCATACATTCCTCCGTTTTTATTCTGTCTCCTGTCTCCTGTCTCCTGTCTCCTGAATTCTGTATTCTATTCAATTCTCAGGCCTTTTCAATCTGTCTTATAATCGATTTAGCGGCTGCTATTCCGGAATGCAATGTGGGTTCGAATCCACAATCACCGGTCCAGCCGCCGGCAAAGTAGAGTCCCTGAATCGGTGCATAGCGACCGGGTTGAAAGAAAAGCGAGTCCTTGGTCTGCTGCTCGAATCCGTAAATCGAACCTGCGGGGTGTCCCAGATACCGCATATGGGTGAGAGGCGTGGCCGCCTCGATTTCTTCGATATGCGTTCTCGCATCCGGAAATATTTCATGGACCCGTTTCAGCATGGATTCAGCACAGCGGTATTTAACATTCAGGTATTGGTGAGGCGGTAATCTCAACCAGGGTTCACCATATTTTAAGGTTACAATGTTGGCCTGACAGGTCCCCGGAGGAGAGAATTCCGGATCGGATATGTCATAGCAGCTCAGCACCATGAGTTCATTGTTTACATCCAGGTTGTTCATTCGATCATGGTTGCGGATGGATATGTCCGTATTTGCCATGAGGAAGTTGGTCGATTCGTGAATCCCCAGTTCCCCGGGTTCACAGTCAAAACCGACATAGAGGGTGAATGCGGATGTGCTGAGACGTCGGCTTCTCATTTCCGCGATGGTACTCTCAGGGAGTTTTTCCATGCCGATTAATTGTTCATACGCTGCAATGGGAGAAATATTGGCGATCACATACCCGGAGTCGATAGTGTCG
>CAYTAQ010000053.1:0-24334 GCA_964435695.1 uncultured Desulfobacterales bacterium
CCTTCGTGTCTTTGTGGTTGAAAACATTTTTTTGCCATATACCGGTTGTCATTTACAAAGGAAATTGAAACAGATGAAAGAAGCTTATGAATTAGCGGTTTCTGAATTGAGATGTGCCTGTGATCCGGGTCAGTTCAAATTTAAAAGCACGGCGGAAATAAAACCTTTGGATGAAGTCATCGGTCAGGAAAGGGCTGTTCAGTCCATCGATTTTGGACTGAACATGAAGAGTCCGGGGTATAATATTTTTGTAACCGGTTTAGAAGGAACGGGAAAATCAACCATCGTCAGAGACATCACTGAAAAACATGCCAAAACGCTTTCAACACCCAATGATTGGTGCATGACAAACAATTTACAGGACGACTACCGGCCCAAACCCCTTGCCGTACCACCTCGAAAGGCCGGCATATTCAGCAAGCACATGAACCGCTTGGTCAATACCCTGCAAAATAAGCTGCAGAAAGCGTTTGAGAACGATTCATTTCAGGAGAAGAATCGGCAACTCCAGGAAAAATATCAAAAACAGGAGCTGAAGCTGTTTCAAAAACTGGATGCCACCGCCAAAGCGAGTAATCTTGTCATCAATAAAACCACTGCCGGCTTTCAGACCATCCCGGTCAAGGAGGGAAAACCCTTAACACCCGATGAATATGAAAATCTGCCAAACGATGAGCGGAAAAAGATTGAAGCGGACGTTCAGGCGCTTCAATCCGAAATTGAGTCTGCATTAAGGGAATCTCATAAGGTTCGACAAGCAAAAGGTGCCGAGATTGAAAAATTTATGGAAGAGATAACGCTGTTTGAAGTCAAGGGTCAAATGGCGTTCATCCGTGAATCTTACCATGACTGCCCGGAAATTCTGACATACCTTGATGACGTACAGGCGGATATCGTTGAAAATGTTGGGGATTTTCTGCCCGCCGCATCGACATCGGATAAGGCAAAAGAGTTGTTTTTTACGGAGCCGGCGCCGCCATTCAATAAATATAAGGTCAATGTGTTGGTGGACCGCCACCATACCAAAGGGGCGCCTGTAATCTTTGAGCCGAATCCAACCTATCAGAATGTATTCGGCAGAATCGAGAAAAAAGCCCATATGGGTGGCATGACAACGGATTTTACCATGGTGCAGGCCGGTTCTCTCCTGCAGGCGGGCGGTGGCTTTCTTATCATGGAAATTGAATCCTTGTTGATGAACCCGTTTGTGTGGGAGTCCTTAAAAAGAGCCCTGCAGAACAAAATGCTCTTTATCGAAGATATGGGCGCCGGACAGGGTTTTACCGTATCTTCTCTGCGTCCGGAGCCGATTCCCATTGATGTCAAGGTGATTCTCCTGGGATCTTATGAACCGTTTCAGGTACTCCAGAACTATGATTCGAAATTCAACAAAATATTCAAAGTCAGGGCCGATTTTGATTATGAAGTGGAAAGCAATGACCAGCACATACAGCAGTACGCCCGTTTCGTGGCGAGAGTCTGCAAGGAAGAGAACCTCTTGCCGTTTTCAGCCGATGGTGTGGCGGCGCTGGTTGAATTCGGAGGAAAGTACACCGCAGACAAGAAAAAACTTTCCCTGCGGTTCGGCGCGATTGTCGGCATTATCAAAGAGGCCGATTACTGGGCAAACAAAGACCGGGCTGTATTGGTTTCCAGCCAATATGTCGTTAAAGCGTTTAACGAGCACCGCTTCCGCTACAATTTGTATGAAGAAAAAATTCATGAATCCTATGCGGATGAAACAATTCTCATTGATGTGGCGGGCGGCGTTGTGGGTCAGGTGAACGGTCTGGCGGTTTACCAGATGGGGGATATCTCATTCGGTCGTCCCTCCCGTATCACCGCGGAAACCTATATGGGAAAACAAGGGCTTATCAATGTTGAACGTGAATCCAAATTGAGTGGTAATACCCATGACAAGGGGGTTTTGATCCTGTCCGGCTACATCGGACGCACATTCGCGCAGCAACAGCCGCTGAGCTTGTCCATCAGCCTCACCTTTGAACAGAGTTATCATGGCATAGATGGCGACAGTGCTTCTTCAACAGAGCTTTATGCGATTCTGTCGAGCTTGTCCGGTTTTCCAATCGACCAGGGGATCGCCGTGACCGGCTCGGTGAATCAAAAGGGTAAGGTGCAGGCCATCGGCGGTGCCAACCAGAAAATCGAAGGATTTTATGATGTCTGCAAAACCAGAGGACTCACGGGAAAACAGGGCGTGATGATTCCAAAAGCGAACGTGCAGAATTTAATGCTTAAAAAAGAAGTGCTGGACGCGGTTGACCGGGGTGAATTTCACGTGTATCAGGTCTCTTCGGTTGAGGAAGGCATTCAGATTCTGACAGGAAAACCTGTGGGCGTTCCCGATAAAAACGGCCGCTACCCAGCAGGAACGGTATATGGCAATGTGCAGAAAAAACTGCGAAAATATCACGAGCAGGCAAAAAAGCTCAGCAATGCCCATCGCGTTTGATAGCTTGATTTTTAAACCAGAAACGAGGGCTGTATATAATGAAACAAAAAAACAACGCGGAACGCTTTTTCAAAACAGGTTTGCATCTGAACATTTTGACGGACAAGGAAGTGGATCGGATTCACGAAAGCACGCTGGCACTTTTGTCGGCAACCGGCATATATGTGGGGAATACCGTCGCGTTGAATCGCTTTAAACAAAGCGGTGCCAACGTGGATGAAAAGAACCATATCGTGAAGCTGCCGCCAAAACTGGTGGAGGATGCCATCGCGTCGGCTCCTTCCAAGGTCTACCTTGCCGGCCGGAATGCCGCACAGGATCTGGTGCTTGACGGTCGGCGCGTCCATTTTACAAATTTTAGCGAGGGCGTTAAATTAAACGATCCCTACACCGGTGAAAACCGGGAACCTGTGAAAGCGGATCTCGTTCATGCCGCCCGACTGATTGACGGTCTGGAGGAGATGGATTTTTGCGAGAAAGCCATCGGCGCTCACGATGTGCCGCAGCAGACCGTTCCGCTGCATAATGCCGAGGCCTTTCTCACCAACACGACAAAGCATTGTGCATTCGGACCCGGCAACGGCAAACTGCTGAACAGAATCGTGGCAATGGCGGCAGCGATTGCAGGGAGTTTTAAAAAACTTATGGACCGTCCCCTGGTATCCTTTACCACCTGCCCGGTGAGTCCATTAAAGCTCATCGCTGAATGCTGTGACATCATCATGGAATCGGCCAGAAATGGCGTGGTGTGCAATATCTTATCCATGGCCATGGCCGGCGCCACGTCGCCGGTTACCCTTGCAGGCACACTGGTGACGCACAATGCGGAAATCCTGGGCGGACTGACGCTTTCACAGCTTAGCCGAAAAGGAGCGCCGGTGATCTATGGGAGTTCCACCACGGCAATGGATTTACGGTTTGCCCAGGCATCGGTGGGTACTCCGGAGTGCGCCCTTATCAGCGGAGCTGTGGCACGGCTGGCCCGCTATTATGCATTGCCGAGCTACGTGGCCGGTGGATAGGGCGATGGGAAGATATCCGACAGCCAGATGGGCCACGAAAAGACACTCACCGGACTGATACCCGCATTGGCAGGTGCCGATATGATTTACGGTCCGGGGATGCTTGAAAGCGGCATCACATTTGATTTCGGCCAGCTGGTTCTCGACTGCGAGTTCATTCGTATGATCAAATTCGTCCTGAGCGGCATTCGCGTCAATGAAGAAACCATCGCGTTGGACGCTTTAAAGGCCATCGGTTCTCAGGGGGATTTTCTGGCGCACCCGCATACGTTTCAGAATATGACGAAGCAGTCCAGGTCAGAGCTGATCGACCGCAGAAATCGCGGCAAATGGGAAAAAGACGGGGCGACCGACAGTTACGTCAGGGCGTCACAGAAGGCCCGTTATATCCTGGAGAACCATCAACCGGATCCGCTCCCGGATCATGTGATCAGCCGGATAAGAAAGATCGTTACGGAGACCGAAAGGGAGATGGGGATCGAATAAAACAACTTTTTAGAATATCGAATATCGAACAAGGAACCGCAGAATGATGAAGGGGCTAACTTCGACATTTGATATTTCTTGAATCAGCTCCGCTGATTCAAGAAAAATAAAAAAATCTTCGCGTCCTTCGCGCCTTAGCGGTTCAAGAGAATCGATAACTGGGTACGATATCGTATTAATGAATCTATGTAATAAGGAACAGAGGCTTCATGACTGGAAAAATACTTACACGAATGGGCGACGGTGAACGCGTATGGATGTCGGAATCCGAGCTAAGGATCGATATTCAGGAGGGGACGGCGGACGCCGCCAAGCGGGCGGATATTTTTCCGTTGACGCAGGAAGAGCAGGATCGAATTTTCGATATTATGGCGGATCCGTCCAGAATGGTCAGTGTTTGTCCGGGCGAAGAGGTTGTTGTGACCGATGACGGCTGCAGCATGAGTTTTTATTCCGGACAGGACGGCGGCGGCGTCGGCATCCCCATGAGTCGGATGCAGGCTGTTTTAACCTATGAACGGGCAAGCGGCGCCGACACGACATCCATCGGTCACAGCGATTACAGCTATAAACCCGTAAAGCCGATCATCAATTTTGAAATGAATGACTATTATAATATTTCCATGGCTTCGACGGCGCCTTTGTTTTACGGAGCGCAGCCGAACATGGGTCTTTATTTTCAACCCGATGGCCCCTGCCCGAATCCGTCAGAGCTTCTTTCCATCGGAAACATTGACGCAGCGCTGAGATCTCAGGAAACAGCCGCAGCGCTTCTTAAAAAAGATCTGATATTCATTGGTAAAAAACTGGCCGGCATCGGCTGTGAAGGTCTTAACTTTGACACATCCGGTTCCGCAGGGGATGCAGATTTTATGGCAGCGCTTGAGGCGCTGGCGGTTTTGAAAAAAGAGATTCCCGACATGCCGATTCTCTTGGGGGCCTCCGGTGAATTTGTCATCGGCATGCACGGCGACGTTCAATTCAATGGTCAACGGCTGGCGGGAATGTATCCTCATGAGCAGGTTAAAATAGCGGAATTAGCGGGGGCCGATATCTTTGGTCTGGCAATAGGCACCAATACAAAGAAATCGGTTGCGTGGAATCTTTCAAGAACCGTTACCTTTCTTAAAAAGACGGTTTCGGTGGCAGGAATACCGGTGCATGCCAATGTGGGGATGGGGGTCTGCGGTATTCCCATGATGGAGCAACCGCCCATTGACAGTGTGACCCGGGTTTCCAAATCGCTTGTTCAGATCGGCAAGGCCGATGGATTGTAGATTGGTGTCGGCGATCCCTTTGGGATGCATAATGCCCATATACTGGCTTCATGCATGGGCGGCATCCGGACCTCCGGAGATCTGGTGGCTTGGATGCAGATGACCCGCAGAATGAAAATACATGATGCCAAAGCATATGTGGCGCATAAACTAGGCGTCGATGTCATGGATCTCACCAATGAAGAAGTCATGCAGTCTGTCAGGATGGATTTGGGAATCGGGACGGTTACGTCTATTGCCGGAGGTCCCAAGGGCATCCGGGCAAAAATGAAGATTGCGGAGCTTTTGGAAATTCCCATACGATCAGTGGATCTGTTCAAATCGCAGATTTAATGAATTCGTAAAATACGAATTCATGACAGTAGCGATAAATACCCACCGATGGCTTTTCTGTACACTGCCAGCTTCTCCTGATCTTCCGATCCTCTGATGCCGGCTTTCGTAAACATCGCGTCTGCATTTTCAAAGTTGATTTTTGAGAGCGCTTCTTTTCGCTCGATTTCGTTTCTTTTGAACATGCGCACGCCCAATAGCTGGATATGTTTCAATCTCAGTTTTCTGTCGTGGTGGGATTTGGGGAAACGTTCGAAATATTTGAGAACGATCCAGTAAGAGGCCAGCAGCGGTTCCACAAATCCGGCAAACAGCTTCAACTTTTTATATCCCTGGGAGGTGAGATTGTAGGTGTCCGGCAATGAGGGGTGGGGGACAATGATGGCATCGTTGATAAAAGCCTTGAGATTCTTTCTGACCATATATACGGCAGGTTGATCAGGATCCTTCGTAAATTCATTGGCAAACAGATTCTGGAGAAAGTTATACCCGTTGTGCAGATCCGAAGAAGAGAATTGAAATGCTTTTTTTTCAAGGATCGAAAATGCCGTAAAGACAGCAGGAACAAAAAACGCGATACAGCTGTTTTTGTAATATTCGAGGGCAAGTCGCTTGTTGTCGTTAATTTTAAACCGTATTTCTATTCCGCCGGGGTGGTTGTTTTTCTCTGGCGGTGCGATAAATTTTCGATCGATATAATTTTGGATGACTTTCACAAATGCGCCGTGCGGGTCATTGGCCAATGAGTCGGTCAGCCCCGCCTGTTGCGATGTCAGATACGCCATGTAAGCGTTGATTCTAAAATTGAGTTCTTCCCGGGTCACAAACTGTTTTGCATCATTCAGCAGCGCGCTGGCCACGACGGCATGCGGCGATATTAATGTCATCCGGTTGATATCGTTGAATACCCTGTTTCCCAAATCACGGCAGACGCGATTTTGTTCTTTGGCGGTCATCCCCTGAACCGTCAGCTTTTTTTGCTGCAAAAATTCTTTCAGTGAAACGGGAACGGCGAAGTTCAGGTAGATTTTTCCATATCGCTTTTTGAGTAATTTTCTGGCCCGGATCATTTGACGGAGATTTTCCGGCTCCTTCTGTTTTCCGGCGACTTCCTGAAGATAATCGCCTTCTTCAGGAACCCGGTCATAACCGATGAAAACCGGTTCAAATGTCAGGTCGGCCCAGGCTGTATCCTTAAATGCGTTGACGAGTATGAACAGCATGCCCAGTTGAGGTTGCAACAATTTGCCGCTTCGGCTTCTTGTACCCTCAATAAAGACCGCGATGTTAAATCCCTCTTCCAGCAGCCAATGAATATATTCTGAGAATACGGTTGCATAAAATACGGCCCCTGAAAAAGTTCTCCTTACAAAAAAAGCGCCGAACCGTCTCAGCAGAGGGCCCAAGGGCCAGAACGATAAGTTTTTTCCGGCAAAAATATGCGGACTCGGCATATGGTACGCGTAGAGCATATCGCTTAAAATGAGTGAATCGAAATGACTTTTGTGACAGGGCACAAAAATAATGGGTCCTTTGCGCGCTGCTCTTTTGGCCCGATTCAGTTCTTCCGGGTCAAACACGACCTCCTCGAACAGCAGATTCAGAAACCATTCAGCAATGCGATGGGCGGTACGGATAAAGGCAGGATTGTATTTTGCCGCAATTTCATCCAGGTAATTGTTGGCTTCTTTATGCACTTGCTGAATCGGAATCTTTCTTCTTTTGGCATATCGATCCATGAATGCCTGGAGCCGATCGTTGGTCAGAATATTTTGCTTCATTTCTTCTGTTGATTTCGGCATCGGTCCGGTGACGGTTTTTCGGTGCCGGTTGATTTGGCGGAGCAGGTCGTGTCGCAGGGCGAGCGACAAATATTCAGCGCTTTGATGCTGATTTTCAGGCTGGTTGAGATACTGCTGAAGCGACAAGGGATCTGATACTTCGAGAAATAGTTTTTCCGGCTTCCGAAACAGTAATGCCAAGCGCCTCAACCTTCCCGGTTTCTGAACTGAACCAAAAAGGATGTCCGTAATTTTTGGTCTGTCGGAGGGAGGCGTTTTGTCGAAAAACATCAACAATGGCAGAAGAATGATGGGACGGCCGGTTTTCTGCTGGGTTTCTATCAAATAGAAAATCGGATCGATTTCGGCTCTCACAAATCTTCGATAAAAATCTCCTTTTTCCACAAGCGGCAAAAAGGATGTGGCCCCGGTGATCAATTTGTCCCGCAGATAGCCGCTTTTATACGGGTCCTGAAACCGCCCGTGCTGGAAGAAATATAGGGCATGGGCCAGCCATATTCTAAAAAGCCGGCCCAGCGGCTGCCAGATGAGTACCTGATAGTCAAAGCCTATCTGCGGATATGGCAAGTTCTGAAGATGAAAGCAGGTATAATAACACAGGAACTCAAAATAGCTTTTATATTTTGTCGTGTATACAATAATGGCATCTTGCGGTAATTTTTGCAGGATTGATTTTAATTCTGGATTGATCTTGATGCCTGAAAAAATCAGCTTGAGAAGGGTATGTGAAAATATTCCTTTTTTATCAGGTAGATAGCAGGTATAGTGATGGTAGGTTTCCTTTAGAAATGTCTTGGTCCAGGCTTTGATTTTTAGCATGACGATGGATCCCTGTTTTTTGCAGTATTCCAACACTCCAATACTCCAGTTTTAACAGATCATTATAACACATTGACTATCAGCCTTAAAAGCCTACATGTATTGGGTATAAACCCGTTTTCTTTTGTGGCCCCGACTTGCCAGTTGAGCAATGATACCCATATCTTTTGCTGAAAGGTCAATAGAAAAAGAAAGATATTGCCTCAAAGGAGAGCGTCGCATTTTCCCAGAATACGATGTTAAGAAATGCGGATGATGCGCAGGGTCTGACCAAGGATGGATCAACTATCATTCAATCTCTGAATTTTTACAGCGCTTACCTTGAATTCCGGAATTTTGGCCATTGGATCGAAGGCTTCGGCATCGGTCAAAACGTTGGGGGGGTTCTCGCCGAAATGAATAGGCAGAAACACAACACCCGGAGATACCGACGCCGTCACCCTGGCCGGTGCTTCAATTTCTCCTCTTCGGGAAGACATCAATAGCACATCGCCGTTCTTGATGGAAAGGGCTTCGGCGTCTTGCGGGTGAATGCTGACATAGCCTGTTGTTTGTTCTACATCCAGATGCGGAGATATCCGGGTCATGGTACCGGTGTGAAAATGTGCAAACATCCTGCCTGTTGTCAAAAAGTAGGGATAGTCTTTATCCGGCATTTCCGCCGGGTCCTGATAAGATACGGCATGGAACCGCCCCTTGCCTTTTGTGAATTGATTTTTATGCAGGTAGGGTGTTCCCGGATGATCCTGGTCAGGACAGGGCCACTGAAGGCCGTTGAGTCCCAGTCGGTCATAGGTCATGCCGGCATAACTCTTTGGTGTGAGCGCCGTCATTTCATTAAAGATCTGTTCGGGATTTTCATAATCCATTTCATAACCCATTGCCGAGGAGAGCCTGGAAATAATCTTCCAGTCCGGCAGGGAGTTTCCGATGGGGGGGATAGCCTCGTGGATTCGCATACAGCGACGTTCGGTATTGGTAAAGGTTCCTTCCTTTTCCGCCACGGATGCTCCCGCCAGGACTACATCGGCCACCTGAGCGGTTTCCGATAAAAAGAGTTCCTGGACCACTAGAAAATCGAGTTCTTTCATAGCCTGACTCAAATGATTCCAATCCGGATCGCTGAGCCTGGGGTTTTCACCGATGACGTAAAGACCCTTGAGTTTGCCTTTCAGCATGGCCGGGACCATATCGGTGATGGTCAGTCCGGGTTTTTCCGGAAGGGGTACCCCCCAGGCTTTTGAGAATTTTTTCCTTGCTTCAGGATCTGTTACCGGTTGGTAACCCGTATATACATTGGGGAGCCCTCCCATGTCACAGGCGCCCTGGACATTATTCTGTCCTCTCAAGGGGTTGACACCGCCGCTGCGAACACCCACATTGCCGCATAGCATGGCCAGGTTGCAGCACGATTTCACATTATCCACACCCGTGGTGTGTTGGGTGATGCCCATGGCATACAGCAGTGACGCGGGCCTGTTTACTGCGTAGAGTTCGGCCATTTTATTCAGGTCGGATGGGGATACGCCCGTGATGGCTTGCACGTACTGGGGTGTGTAGGTTTCAACGAGCCTTGCCATCTCCTCATACCCTTCGGTTCGTTCGTTTATATATTTAGGGTCATGCCAGTTGTTTTGAATAATGACATGCATCATACCGTTGAGCAGTGCCACATCACTGCCCAATCGTTGCTGCACGGCGATGTCGGCAAATCGACTCAACTGGATATTTCTCGGATCCGCAACAATCAGCTTTGCGCCTTTCTCTTTGGCTTTGAAAATTCGGCGTGCCACCAAAGGATGACAGGCTGTTGTATTGGTACCAATGACGAAAATGCATCCGGCGTCCTCAATTTCGGCAATGGAATTTGTCATCGCCCCGCTCCCGAATGCGGCGGCCAGACCGACCACCGTTGAAGAATGTCAAAGCCGAGCGCAGTGGTCGACATTGTTGGTGCCGATCGCGGCCCGGGCGAATTTTTGTGCCAGGTAATTTTCTTCATTGGTAATCTTGGCGGAAACAAGTACGCCAACACTGTCCGGTCCATGTTTTTTAATGATGTCACGCAAACGGTCGGCGACGATTTGTATGGCTTCTTCCCAATCGGTTTTTATGAAACGACCGAAGGTTTTGACCAGGGGTTGTTTCAGACGCATGAAACTGTTGACATGCTCGTGAAGATTCCAGCCTTTAATGCACAGCTTGCCATTATTGACAGGATGTGTTTTCAGCGGCAGCGTGCTGTTTATTTTTCCGTCAATGACCTCGTAAAGCACACCACATCCGGTTCCGCAATAGGAACAGATAGAAGGAACAAATCTGCACTCCATTTTTCTACTCCGTTCTCTTTTTATAAAAGTGTTTATCGTTGTTATGTGTTAACGGTCTCATTTGTTCTTGTGTTGCCTTCCAATTTTTTGTGCATCGCTTTGGTCTCTAAGGTTACCTCACTCCCGATGATGTTGAAGGGGGACTGGCCTTCGCTGACTCCGGTTTCGTAATCAAATACTTTGCTGAAAATGTCATTGATTTTACGATACAGAAGCCTCAGGGGGATATCCACCGGGCAAGCATCTTCACACAATCCGCAGTCGATACAGCGGCCTGCCATATGAACGGCCCGGACCAGGTGGAAAATCGGCACATCCGGCGGCAATGTTCCCGTACCGATAAGATCATGGTGTTCCAGGCTGCAGTCCTCGCAAAAACATACCGGGCAGATATTTCGGCAGCCGTAACATTTCAGGCATTTTTGAAATTCGTACATCCACCTGGAAAAACGTTCAGCGCTGGAATAAGCCTCCACTGCTTCAAGTGACAAGGTGTTGTCGATACCGACCTGTTTTTTATAGATACCGGATGCCTCAGGTTCCAGGTAGGAGCAGTCCGCATGCTTCTTGAGGTTGGTCGGGCAGCAGTTAACGGTCAACGTCTTGAAGTTGTCTGGATTCAATTTGTTCCAAATCGTTAAAACTTTGAGTGCCCGCTGGTTGCAGTCACGAGACAGCATGCCGATTTTGATTTCAGGTTTTTGGGAAACAATATGGGTGGCGATTTTTTCAAGGGAATAGCGCGCCGGACCTTCAATGAGCTCATCCACCTCTTCCAGTTTCTCTTTGAAAAAGCAATGCGGCAGCGGGTGGCCATAGAGGGACTTATAACCTAAAAAGATATCGACGGTGCCTTGTTTGAGCCAGTTTTTTACTGTATCCTGCATTCATTTCTCCTTCATCGCTGAAAACGGAATCGACCAGCGCTGCTAATGAATAGGGTGCTGCGATGCCGCCCGTAAAGTTGCCGGCGGCAGGCTTGCCGCGTGTCGCGCGTCTTTATATTCCTTCAACGGATTCGGACCCAGCGAACGGATGGTTTCGGTAAAGTCCGAAATGACCTGAACAAATTTCTGAGCTTCGGCCGACGATATCCATTCCAGGTGCACCCTTCCTTTTAGGCCTATGAATTCGAGCAATTCCTGAACAAATGTTATCCGTTTGATGGTCATGTGATTACCATACAGGTAATGGCAGTCTCCGATGTGTCACCCGCCTACCAGCACGCCGTCGGCACCGCTCTGCAGTGCACGCAAAATATGATGCGGTGAAACCGTTGCCGAGCACATGACCCTCACCGGCCGGACGTTGGGGGGATACGCCAACCGGCTGACACCGGCCAGATCCGCAGCGCCATACGCGCACCAGTTACACAAGAAGGCGATGATTTTCGGTTCAAAAGCCTCAGCTTTCATAATATTCTCCTAATGATTCAATTACGCACACATCGCTGTTTTGATTTGGGCATAGAGTTGTTTGTTGGTAAATCCCCTGAGCACTGGTGCTTCCGATGGGCAGGCCGCTGCACAGGCACCGCACCCTTTGCACAAGGCTTGATTTACTTCGGCAATGTTCTTTTCCGCAATATAGCTAATGGCGCCAAAGGGACAGACGTTGATGCAGCCCAGACATCCTGAGCACAATTCCGGCACTATGTGTGAAACAATGCCGCCCACAATAATGTTATCCTTTGTCAATATCGTCAGAGCTTTGGCAGCGGCAGCCTGAGCCTGGGCAATGCTTTCTTCGATGGGTTTCGGATAATGGCCCATACCGCAGAGAAAAATGCCCTCTGTGGCGAATTCCACCGGTCTTAACTTTTGGTGAGCTTCCAGCAACCAGCCGTCACCATCTACCGGGACCTTATACAGTCTGGCAATGCCAAGATCCTCCTGAGGCACGATAGCCGTAGCCAAACACAGGATGTCCGCATCAACACTCACGGCGCGTTCCAGAATCGGATCATTGAAATTGACGGTTACGCCATTGCCACCGGCAACCACCTGAGGCTTGTTTTCAAGATCGTAACGGAAGAAAAGGATTCCCTTTTGCCTGGCTTCCCGGTAGAGATCCTCTCTTTCTCCATAGGTTCGGATATCCCGGTAAAGGATATAGACATTGGTAGCGGGATTTCGGTTTTTCAGTTCCAGGGCGCTTTTAATGGAATGTGTACAGCAGACCTTTGAACAGTATGGGTGCAATTTGTCTCTAGATCCGACACACTGTATGAATACCACATTTTCAGCGTTTCGGGTTCGAGGATCCTGCAGGCGAAAGCATTCGTCCATCTCCAGATGTGTCATAACGGCGGAATGCTCAGCGTACAGATATTCCTGCGGCTTATACTCATTGGCACCGATGGCCATAATGGTGACACCGTGGTCGACGGCTTCTTGCGAGGACCCCTTTGAAATACTGCTTGTAAAATTTCCCACAAACCCCTCAGCCTTCCCGACGTTGGATTCAAGATGAAGTTTGATGCGGGGGTCGCCCTCGACACTCCCGATCAACTCCTTTAAATAGCGACCGATATTTTCATTGCGAAAGGTCGTATTCAAGCTGCATGCATTGCCACCCAGATGAGCTGATTTTTCAACCAGGTGAACCATACACCCCTGGTGTGCAAGCGAAAGCGCTGCTGTCATGCCCGCAATGCCGCCGCCCACCACAAGCGCGGCAGAACTTACCGGAAGCCCTGTTTCCTGAAGCGGCTGTAAGAAAAAGGCTTTGGCAACGGCCATACGTACCAAGTCTTTGGCTTTTTCGGTGGCCAGATCCGGATTGGATGCGTGTACCCAGGAATCTTGGTTTCGGATATTGGCCATTTCGAATAGGTATTTGTTTAATCCCGCATTAATCAATGTTTCCTGGAAAAGCGGCTCATGCGTCCTCGGGGTGCAGGCCGCTACGACAACCCGGTTCAACTCATGTTTTTGGATGACCTCGGTCATTTTGTCCTGGGTATCCTGGGAACAGGTAAACAGATTTTCTTCTACATAGGTAACGCCGGGGAGGGTTTTCGCATATTCGGCAACCTCCGGAACCCGAACGATTCCGCCGATATTGATGCCGCAGTTACAGACAAACACGCCAATGCGGGGCGCTTGACGGCTGACATCTTTTTGCGCTGGCGCTTCAAACAACTTGGTTTGCGTATGTCGGACGTCGGAAAGTTTTTCCGTTGCGGCACAGGCTGCGGCACTGGCTTCCATAACGGATTGGGGAATATCCTTGGGGCCTGTCAATACGCCGCATGCGTATATCCCGGGAACCGAGGTCGCCACCGGATGGAAACTGTCGGAATCCGTAAAATGGTATTTATTCAATTCGATACCGAGGGTCGTTGACAGCTGCCGGGAAGCTTGGCTGATTTCCAGGCCGGTGGAGAGGACAACCATGTCAAAAACCTCTTCCTTGGGGCTGCCGTCGGTATCAGCATAGCGCAGCAGAAGATCGTCCGTTCCGTGCACCGAATCAATGGTATGGATGCGGGACGGAATAAAGCGGACGCCATTTTTTTTGGCGTTTTCATAATATCGGTCAAAATCTTTACCCTGGGTGCGCATGTCCATATAAAAAATGGCGCAGTCTAATGGTTCATGGCTGTGATCTCTGGCCATAACCGCCTGTTTGACCGCAACCATGCAGCAGACCGAGGAACAGTATCCATTGTCGCAGCGATTGATTTCCCTTGAGCCCACACACTGCAGCCAGGCGATCTTATGCGGATGTTTCCCGGTCGATTTTTTACTGCGCATACTGGAAGGACGCAGCAGATTACCGGTGTAAGGACCTGTGGCGGAAAGAATGCGTTCGAATTCAAGGGATGTCACCACATCCGGAAAAATTTTATAAGAATAGGAATCCAATTGCGATGGGTCGAATGATTCGAAGCCGGGTGATAATATGACCGAGCCTACCTGAAGGGTGATTTCTTTTTCCTTATCATTAAAATTGATGGCTTTGGAAGGGCAAAATTTTTCACAAGCCCCGCATTTTCCATTTTTCAGATAGATACAGTTTTCCGGATCAATGGCGTATTTCAGTGGGACGGCCTGAGGATACGGGACATAAATTGCCTTACGCTTCATCATACCTTCATTATATTCATCTTCAACCTTTTTGGGACACTTCTCGGCGCATACGCCACAGGCGATGCATTTCTCCGTATTCACATAGCGCGGGTGCTGTGACACCGTAACCGTAAAGTCGCCTTCCCCGCCTGAGATGGCTTTTATTTCCGATAGCGTAAGCAACTCGATGTTGATATGCCGGCCGACCTCGACCAGTTTGGGCGAAATAATTCACATGGAACAATCGTTGGTGGGGAATGTCTTGTCCAGTTTTGCCATGGCACCGCCGATAGCCGGTGATTTTTCGATCATATAGACATAGAATCCTGAATTCGCTATGTCCAGAGCTGCCTGCATGCCGGCAATGCCTCCGCCGATAACCATAACAGAACCTCGGAGATTTTCGGTGTGACGGTCGTGATTCATAAAATCCTCTTGTTTTGCGCTGTGTGAAATTTATGGTTAGTTACTCGTTTTAATCTTCGGAATAAGAAATTTTTCGTGATGACACGCCATGCAGCAGTTGTTTGGAGAACGCCATTTCAACGGCTGATATCAGCTCATCATCGGTAAACGGTTTGGCCAGATAGTCTATGGCTCCCAGTTTCATGGCTTGCACGGCATTCGCCATGGTGGAATAGCCTGTCATAACGATTACGCAAGGTTTAGGCGTTTTTTTGCAAACAGCCTGCAGAATTTCCATACCGTCAATATCCGGCAGCTTCATATCCAGCAGAATGATGTCATAATACCCCTGTTTGATGGCCTGCAATCCGTTTTTACCGGTCATGCAGCGATCAACGGTATGACCTTTTTCCGTGAGCACCAGTTCGCATGCATCGCAGATAACGTTTTCATCATCAATTACAAGAATGCGAATGGGTTTCATGCGCGTCCCTTGTTTTGAGATGGTTCAGACAAAATCGGAACCTCGATCACAAAGCGCGTCCCCTTGCCCAATTCACTGTAGGCCCGAATGTCGCCTTCATGACTTTTGATAATGCCATAGCTGACGGCCAGCCCGAGCCCGGTTCCGTTGCTTTTTGTGGAGAAGAACGGGTCAAAAATCTTCTGGATATCACTAGGGGCGATGCCGCAGCCATTGTCTGCAATCTCCACGACAATTTTTTCCTGTTTACTATTCACGTGGCTTTGAACCCTGATCCGGCTGTTATCTCCCACTGCCTCTAGCGCGTTTAACAGAATGTTGAGAAACACTTGTAAAAGCTGATTTTTGTCAAGCGGTGTTTTGACCATGCTCTTGGAGAGCTGCGTATCGATGTGCACATGCTTGAGCCGGAACTCATTTTCTGCGATACCCAGGGCGGATTTCATGATCTCGTTGATATCGGTATCGATTTTATTGGGTTCAGTTTCACGGGCAAAATTGAGGAGGCCTTGAATGATGGTTTTGCATCTTTGGGTTTCATTTATAATGATCTGCAGCCCTTTTTCAAGCGGACCATCTGCTGAAACTTTTTTGCGCATATTGGAGCTGTAAAGCAGAATTCCGGCCAGGGGATTGTTGATTTCATGAGCGATACCGGCAGCCATACGACCCAGAGAAGACATTTTATCCACATGAGCAGCCAAATGTGTAAAATGTGCCGCCTGATTTTCAAGCAGTTTGACCCGTTCGATAATACCGGCACATTGCTCGGCAATCATGATGATAAAATCGAGTTCGCTGTCTGCGAACTCTCTTTCTTTTTCAAGATATATGCGGATCAACCCCAGCAATTGATCCCCGATGGCAAGGGGCACATCCAGCATCATGCGGATGCCTTCATCCCACGCCAGTTGCGGATATTCCACACGGGGGGCGTTCCAGATATCCCTGATAAGCGAGACCGTGTGGAAATTTTGTAGATCAGAAATCAGTTTTTCAGTAGTCACCGGACCTTTGTGAATATATCGATCTTCCATGCCATATGCCGCGCGAACCTCGAACTGATTGGCTTCTCTATTCAGTATTCTGATGAGTGCACCCTTGGCATTTAAAACCTCTGTAGATTTGATGACAACCACATCCAATACGTCTTTGACGCGCGTCTGGGTGTGAACTGCTCTTTGTATATCCCTGATAGCTTGGAAATAGCGTTCAAATTCAGAAGAATCCGTCATATAATATCGGCCTCCAAAAACAGGGTTTCCTGTAAAAAAATCGCACTTAACAGCTGATCGTCGGAGGTGTTTGTTGTATCAACTACCAGGCTTCCCGTTCCAGACGTTTGTAAATAAACATGAGTTGTTTTTGGGTAAGCTCGCCGACATTTTCGTTGATCCACTTTAAATCCCCGGATACGATCGCTGCTCTGGCTTCGGTGGAAAGCTGGTATCCCTCCAGGGCAATGGATCCGTTTTCCATTAAATCTTTCCAGAAATCGGAATCTTCAGCCGTGCGGTTCAGAATCTGTGAAACCTCCCGTTTCTGGATGAGTCTTTCTTCCACTGTTTCGGCTTTTTGGGTCTCCGCTTTTTTTGCTTTTTCCTCCTGGATCAACAGCGCTTCGTTGATGGCCGCCTTGATCTGGTCTTCGGTAAACGGTTTGGGCAAAAAATCATGAACCCCTATCTTCATGGCCTCCACAGCGGTTGCCGTGGTTCCGTATCCCGTAATGACAATAACCTCGGTGTCGGGTTTTAGTCCTTTAACCTGCTTGATCACTTCCATTCCATTGATATCGGGCAGCCTGAGGTCGGCAACCAGCAGATCGAATTTCTTTTCCCGAAATGCCTTCATGGCCAGTTCACCTGTTCCGGCCAGGTTTACGGTATACCCTTCTTCGGTTAGAACCATTTCCAGACCCTTGGCGACGTTGAAATCGTCTTCCATGACGAGAATATTGGGCGGTATGTTATATTTTAATGTGGTATGTTCCTGCAATGCTGTCATAAGGGCACCTCCTCCTGCTTGGTTTTTTAAAAGATCCATGTGTTGATTACGATCTTCCCGGTGTTGCTCTATGATGAGATACAGCAAGTCTTGTGCCAAGCAAGATGAGACCACGATAATATTTAAATATTGTTCGATATCAATAGCTTGTAAACATAAGGGGTGCGTGCGGCTTGGTTGGAAAGCGGCCGGATATATATTATAATATATGCATCGAGGAGTGGAAATGAATGAATGTTGTGTTATTTCAATTTGTTTCTGCTCGTATAAATAAATATGCGGATATAGGGGCGTGCATACGGACCGCTATGGGGGTATTTTTCGCTTTATTTGCGAAATAGCGGCGTTAGGGATTTGTCGACACGCGGTGCTTTTTCATCAGGGAGGAAAAATTGGAGCGCTGCATGCCCACCTGCTTGGCTGCCTGGGTGATATTCCCTTCCGCATTCTTCAGCGTTTTTAGGAGAAATGCCTTCTCAATGGGTCCATAGGTTTCCTCGATGATGATTTGTTTGGCGGCTTTAAGTTCGGTAAGGGTTTCGGGTAGCGTACCATGGCGCGTACGGGTTCCCATTTGAAGATTGCTTGCAAGATGGCGATAACAAAGAATATCGTCATCGCACAAGATGACCAGACGTTCCACCACGTTCTTTAACTGGCGGACGTTTCCCGGCCAGTCATAATGAGTCATGGCTTCCAGCGCATCATCTGAAAACCCCTGGACCCGACGGCCCATTTCCTTGCTGAAGATGCGCAGAAAGTGGTAGGCGAGTTTGGGGATGTCATCTTTTCTCTCTCTCAGGGGCGGAATATAAATGGGAAGCACATTCAACCGGTAGAACAGATCCTCCCGAAAATGGCCGTTTTCGACCATGGTTTTCAAGCTTTGGTTTGTGGCTGCAATAATCCGCATATCGGACTTTTTGATGTGGTCTCCACCCACAGGTCTATACTGCCGGGTTTCCATAATCCTCAGGAGTTTTCCCTGGACCTCCAGGTTCAGATTCGCAATTTCATCCAAAAAAAGCGTACCGCCGTTGGTGATTTCAAAAACACCCGGCTTGTCTTTCAGTGCGCCTGTGAAGGCGCCCTTCACGTGTCCGAATAATTCGCTCTCAAGAAGAGAAGATGAAAAGGTGCTGCAGTCCACCACAACAAACTGTCTGGTGGCACGGCTGCTGTGCGCATGGATGGCATTTGCAAAAAGTTCTTTTCCGGTACCGCTTTCCCCTTCAAGCAGGATCGTGCTGTCCGTGGGTGCGGCTTTTCGGATTTTATGAAAAATTCTAGTGAGCGCCGAATTTTCTCCGACGATGTTGCTGAAATCGAATTTTGCAAAAAGCTGTTTTCTGAGTGCAAGATTCTCCTCGGTGAGCCGTTTGTTTTGAATGGCTTTTTTAACGGCCAGGATCAACTCATCATCTGAAAAGGGCTTTGAAAGATAGTCAAAGGCGCCGAATTTCATGGCAGTCACTGCATTCTGAACCGATGCATACCCGGTCATGATGATGACATTCATTTCGGGTTTATCCCGGCGAATCTGTTTTAAAACTTCCATGCCCTCCATGTCCGGCAGTTTGAGATCGAGCAGCACCAGATCATAGCTGTCCTGCAGGATTGCATCGAGACCCGATTTTCCTCTGAGAAATGTATCTACGATATATCCTTGATCGCTAAGCGCCAGTCTGCACCCGCTGCAAATGGTTTCTTCATCGTCGATAACGACGACGGCGCCGGGGGAGGAGATGGGTTCGATTTCAGACATCGGATGTTGGTCCCCCCTTGAGTATCGGCAATGTAATTGTGAAGCGACACCCTTTTTCAGGGAGGTTTTGTACGTTGAGACTTCCCTGGTGGTTTTGTATGATGCCATAGCTGACGGCAAGACCGAGTCCGGAGCCGCTTGCCCTGGTTGAAAAAAACGGATCGAATATTTTACTTAAATTTTCCGGGGGGATTCCGGGGCCGTCATCGGAGAAATGGATGATTAGGTTTTTGTAAGCAGGATCGATAAAGGATTCGACGGTAATCGTTCCCTTTTTATCAATGGCATGTGCGGCATTCAGCAACAGATTTACAAAGACTTGTTCGACTTGATTTTCATCCAGAAGGGTTTCGAAAATTTTATCTGACAATTTTTTGTGGATATCGATATACCGCAACCTGAATTCATTTTCCAAAATACCGGTGGAGCGTTCGATAATTCTATTCACGTTGGTCATGACCTTGTTGGGTTCTTTTGCCCGGCTGAATTCCAGAAGGCCCTGAATGATCCCCTTGCATCTTTTGGTTTCACGTATGACGATTCCCAGCCCTTCTTTAAAAGGCCCGTTTTCCGAAGCTTTTTTATGGAGATTGGAGGTATATAAGAGAATGGCGGTCAGAGGGTTGTTGATTTCATGGGCGATACCGGCCGCCATCCGTCCGAGGGCTGAGAGTTTTTCCGTTTGTAAGACAAGTTGATTGTACTTGTTTTGCTGGTTTTCGATATACCGCAATTTGTCGATGGCGCAAGCGCATTGTTCGGTGATCGAAACAACGAAATCAATCTCTTCTTTTGAGAACGTCCTGGGAGAGGAAAAAAATATGCGCAGAATACCGGCGATGTCGTTGTGGAATTTAAGCGGAACGTCCAGGATGGTCTGAATGCCTTCTTTGGCCGCATCTTTGGGATATTGAGTTCTGGGGTCGTTGACAACATCGTCAATGACGATCACACGGTTCTGGATATATAAATCGGTTATCAGCGTTTTTTCCGTTACCGGCCCTTTGGACAGGTATTCCTGGCTGAGTCCGCAAGAAGAGTTGAGTTCAAATTCTCCGCTCTCAAGATTTAAAATTCGCAGCAGGGCTCCCTTGGCATTCATCAACCCCGCTGCCTTCCAGACAACCACTTCCAGAACTTCAGGCAATTCCGAACTGGCATGAACAATGGAACTGATTTCACGAAAAGTATTGTAGAAAACTTCGATTTGATCCTTGGATGCCATGATGGACCTCATGCGTTGATTGTTCTACAAACCGCGTGCTAGGCACGCGGTTCCGAACTGAAACCTACGGAGACGTGCCGTCTCCTTTTCATTTTCCGCTTTGCGGAAAAATGAAAGCCACCCGTTTTGCGGGTGGGTGTTTACTCGCGGTCAAAAGAAGTGATCCCTTGAAAACTGAGCCAGCGCCAGCCAGGTTTTCACATCCATTTTTTGAGAGGTATCGGTCAACAGTTTTGCCGCTTCTTCATACGACACAAGGGATACTTCAATATCTTCCGTGCCCTGATTTTCATTACTGGAGGGCGTTCCCTCACATTCACAATAGACCAGCACGAGGGATTCATCCGTCATACCGGCCGTACTGTAAAGGATCGGGCTGATTTCGTATGTCTGAGTTAATTCGAGCCCGGTTTCTTCTTTCAGTTCTCGTCGCGAAGCCGCTTCGATGGTTTCTCCGGCGTCGATCAGTCCCGCGGGAAATTCATATTGATATCCGGCCAGGGGCACTCGGTATTCCCTGATAAGTACCAGTTTTTTTTCTGTACGGTGAAAGGGGATCATCAATACCGCATCCGGCTGATTGAAATTGCCGGTCATGCATCTGGGAAGGGAATCCCGGGTAGCAACCTGCCATAATTTTTTATGACCCCTTTTATCGAGATAGGAGACATCGAACAGATTGATCCATTTTTTGTGGGTAAGTTTTTTACAGTCGATAATTTTCACAGGCAATAGGCCTTTCTGAACCGCAACAGCGAGCGCATTCCCCGCGGCAAGCCGCGGGGTTAGCGAGCGGATCAAAATAGATAGAATTCCCTACGGTGGAAGATTCCTCCCAGCTTGCTGCGAGGAATCTTCAATTGGCGAAACCGATTCTGGATATTAGGTCGCTGCGAAAAAAGAAGTCAAGACATTTCAGATTTTCATGGTCCATGCAGGCAAAGAAACCGGATTGCGTCTTGAGGTATTTTTCAAGATAGCGTATGGGTTTTGCATGATTCAGGCAACATCGGAAATTCAGATCGACGAAAATGAGATTCACCTTGATTTTGTGCGATCGTCAGGCCCGGGCGGACAGCATGTCAACAAGGTATCAACGGCCGTTCAATTGCGGTGGGATGCCCGGCAGTCAAAGTCCATATCCGCTGCAGTGTTTAACCGCCTGAAGAAGGCGGCCGGCAAACGATTGTCCGCAGAAGGGGTTTTAATGATCCATGCCAGCCGTTTCAGAAGCCAGGAGCGGAATCGGCAGGATGCCCTGGATCGTTTTCTTAAACTCATCCGGAAAGCAGCTGAAAAACCGAAGCCGCGCAGAAAAACAAGACCCACAAAAGCTTCAAAGGAACGAACGCTCGCAGAAAAAAAACATCGAAGCCGGATAAAAGGGACGCGACAGCCGGTGGGGCGGGGGGATGATTAAAGAATCCGGGCAGGGGCCAGGATTTGGTTTGCCTTTGAAAAGGGTTTTTTGCGACAGCCGGTGTTGAAAAGCAGAATACAGAAGTCAGAATACAGAAGTCAGAATAGAATAATGCTGCTCGCGTAGCGCGCGTGCTTGCGCCGTGTCTCGCTCCTGCCCTTTTTATATCTTCGGAGGGAGCCGAAGGCGAATAATTTTCCCTATCGCCACTCTATACGCGGCCGCTTGCGGATGGGAATGCGACGGTAGCTAAATTTGGGATAACCCAGCATGACCGCGCCAAACGCTTGGTGGTTTTCAGGGAGGCCCAGCGCCTTGAAAAGCGGCGGGTAGGCATTCACAGCCTTGTAAAAATATCCACCCCAGCAAGCGCCCAGTCCGATGCTGGTTGCATACAAGTCCAGCAGGCTGAGGGCCAAAGCACTATCCTCTGGACCGAAGATCCAGTTTTTATCGGCATGCGCGACGATGATATGCGGTGCTCCCCGGCATATACGCTCATCACCATTATCCCAGGCGGCTATCGGTCTGGCAAATCCCCGCGCTTCAGCCATTTGCGGGTCATGCCGTGTAATTTTGCGCATCCAGTCGATGACCATGCCGGCCAGGCGTCGTACCTCGTCCGGATTTCGTACCACTGTCCAATGCCAGGGCTGCTGATTCTTGGCGGATGGCGCGGAACAGGCAATGCCCACAAGCTTTTTGATGATACTGTCCGGTACTGTTTTCTTTTTAAAAGACCGGATGGAACGCCGGCCGCATAAAAACTGCTCGGCCTGTTCAGGCGTCACACGCAGTTCATCGATGATGGGTGAGCAGTTTTCCGGATCCAGCCAGTCTAAACTCAGTGCGCCGGTGGGACAAATGGTGACGCAATGTCCGCATTTCAAACATGCTTCCGAAAAATCCGGCAGTGGTACCGGATATTTTTTCACTGGGTCCAACTGAATAATGCGCGTCGGGCATTCAGATACGCAAAAACCGTCTTGATTGCATTTTTCTTTATCGATGGTTATCAAATTCATTCGACCCTCCCGATCATTCTGATCCCACCGCTGTTGGGATCGCATAGTGCATGGCAGCGATTTTTACCAATGCATTCCGCATCAAAAATACGGACATGTTTTGACAAACACTTTCACATTCACATATAACATTCATTATAAAAGGGCAAATCCTGAAAGCAAGACGCCGAGCTTTCAAAACAATGAAGGATTGAAAAATTAGACATTCGACCCGGCGATAGCTGAATACACTAAGGAAGGACTCCAACAGTTGAGCAGATTTATTATTTTTATACTGGTATACGTGAGCATCTACGGTGGCGTCCATCTATACGCCTACGTGAAACTGAGAAAAGGGATAACACTCGGGCTTCAGGGCGGTTGGCTGGTGGCGCTTTTCATGGTCGCCATGATTGCCGCTCCCATTATTACACGGATTGCCGAACAGTACGCCCATGAAAATATCGCCCGCATTATCGCCTATATCGGATACCTGTGGATGGGCCTTGTGTTTGTCTTTGTGACCGCTTCCATTTGCTTTGATGCATATCGGGCTTTTCTCTGGCTGGTCAGGCTTATGACACGGAGGGATCTGTTTGCACTGATCCCTTCTTTTGGTTTTTCCTGTGCAATTTCCATTTTTCTGGCTGTCGCCGTTACGATTTACGGCTCTTTTGAGGCCCGTCAAATCCGTTTGGAACATATTGTCATCCCCAGCGAAAAGATTCCCAAAGATAGCAAACCCTTTAGAATCGTTCAGATATCAGATGTCCACCTGGGTATCATCGTGGGCAGATATCGATTGAACAGAATCCTTGAAAAAGTTCGAGCGGCAAACCCAGACATGCTGATATCCACCGGGGATCTGGTGGATGGTCAAATGGATAATTTGGAAGCGTTGGCTGAGATGATCCGGGAGATCCAGACTCCTTATGGGAAATACGCGGTTACCGGCAACCATGAATTTTATGCCGGGATCGCCCGATCATTGGCTTTTACTGAAAAAGCGGGATTCAAGGTTCTTCGGGGTGAAGGTGTCAGGTTGCCGAACGGCATCAGCCTGGTCGGCGTCGATGATCCGGCCCGGCCTTACAGAAACTTGAAAAATGATTTTGAAAAGACGTTGCTGCTAAAATTTCCGCAAGACGCTTTTACGGTATATTTGAAACACCAGCCGGTTATTGCCGGCGACACCATGGGGTTGTTTGACCTGCAATTGTCAGGGCATACCCATAAGGGACAAATTTTTCCTTTTAGTCTGGCCACCAGGCTGTTTTATAAGATGCCCAGCGGGTTGACGCGTCTCGATAATCATGCCTGGCTTTATGTAAGCAGGGGATCGGGGACCTGGGGGCCGCCGGTGCGGTTTTTGTCGCCGCCGGAAGTAACGTTGATCGAGCTGGTACATG
>CAYTAQ010000054.1:0-17555 GCA_964435695.1 uncultured Desulfobacterales bacterium
TCATATTTATAAGTATAATTGGATTGGTCCAACTCCAAGTTCCACGAAATATTTTCCCCTGAAAAAATCTTGATTCCACCTTGAAACCCATACGTTGAGCTGGAAAAGGAATTTTTATTTCCACCGGATTCCATCGTAATACTTGCCTGACCGACATGTCCTCCAATATACGGCATTAACTTACTTGTTGCACTACCTAAGTAAAGATCACCACGTAAAAGCAGAAAATTTGCAGAAGTTGTGCTTTTATCTCCATTTTCAGGCTCATCGTATGATGCAATTCCCCGGTAGTCCACGCCAATAGACACGTTCGAAGTGAAAAAATAATTGAAACCCAACTGGATTGATGACGTTGATGTTTTGTTATCATTGTCGCTGTTTGTTGTATTGGAAAGCGACCCCTGTATTTGAATTTCCTTGTCTCCGCCCTCGGTACCGGCCATTGCAACACCCGTCAGCGCCATCATTGCCACTACCGTCCAGATCAGTACACGTTTCATACACTTAGCTCCTTTCTTTGACACGTTTGAATGATTAAAATAATGGGTTGAAGCCCATTCAATATTTAAAATTAAGGACCCTTATCGTATCCAGGCTAAAAATTCAAGGGGATCTTAATTACGAAACAGAGAGCGCAATCTGCATGGTTTCATAAATACGATTACGTAGGTTTGAATACGACATAGGATCGATCTTAATGGCAGCCCTAAAGGACTGCGCTACATGGCCGCCAATACTTCTGAATGTAGCGCAGGGCTTCAGCCCTGCTGTTTTCGTTCATCAGGCGGCACCGAAATTTGAAATCAGAGCGAAAAGGGCCGTCCTGTGCCGGTCATTCAATACGGTGTGGATAAGGGGGCAAAAAAATCACACTTGCACAAACCGGTTTTGGTTAGTACCATCCTATAAGCGCAGTAGAGAGTGACAAGAAGTGAGTAACGAGCTGGACGATATTTTTTGGGAATTTCTGAACCCGGAAATTCGACGGGTGATCCTGGGATTTCAAAGAAACTTTCAAAAGGATACCTGTTACGTTATCGTATTTATGAACATATATACGTCATATCATATTTCTGAAGTAAAACACATTTTGTAAAAAGGTGCTGCGCATGTCTATCGAAGCGACAAATGATTATGATTTTGAAATAGGCGTTTACCGGCCGCCGAGTGAGGGCGGAAGTTACTCTTTGCTCATCCGGGTCACCCGGAATTGTCCGTGGAACCGGTGTGAATTCTGCTCCATGTACAAAACCGAAAAATTTGAGCTGAGGTCGCCGGATGAGGTCAAAACCGATATCGATACCATGGCGGCGATCGTTCATGACCTCAAAACCATTTCGACGGAATTGGGACTCGGTGGTTCCATCAACGGTAATGTGGCGGCAAAGATGGTGGAAAGAAGGCCCGCGTTGAATTACCATCACGGTTTTGTCATGGTGTTCAACTGGATTGTTTCCGGCGGCAAGACAGCATTTTTGCAGGATGCCAACAGCCTGATCATGAAAACAGACCAGCTGGTGGACATTTTACTGCACCTTAGAAAAACATTTCCTTCCATTGAACGGGTTACCTCTTATGCGCGTTCAAAAACACTTGCCCAAAAAAAATCGGCAGAACTGACGGCCATTCGCAAAGCAGGTTTGGACCGGGTGCATGTGGGGCTCGAAACGGGTGATGATGCATTGTTAAAACGGATTAAAAAAGGTGTTTCCAGCGAAGGGCATATCAAAGGCGGGAAAAAGGCCATGGCAGCCGGTTTTCAGCTTTCCGAATACTGGATGCCGGGATTGGGCGGCAAAGCCATGTGGGAGGATCACGCCAGGCATACCGCCGAGGTTTTAAATGAAATCAATCCGCACTATATTCGCTCCCGTCCTTTTTTCCCTGCTCCGGGGACCTCTCTTTACAAGCAGTACGAAACCGGTGCGTTTCAGATGTTATCCCCCAGTGAGCAGTTGAATGAATTGAAGGTTATGATGGAAAATCTTAGCGTGAGCTCAAAAGTTTGCTTTGACCATGCCGGGAATTATTGGCGTAACAAGCGTGGCGGGTTGCTGTTCAGCCAAAGCTACGAAGGCTATCAATTCCCTGAAGAGCAACTGTTGGTGCTGGCGTTGATAGAGGAGGGGCTAAACGCAAATTAACGGGTGTGTATTCAATTTTATGACAAAACTTTTTAAACCACAAAGCCACAAAGTATAAAAGAAAGAAAAACCCTTTGTGTTCTTTGTGCCTTTGTGGTTCCGGCTGTTCAGGATCGTTAAAGCAGCTGTATCGCCAGATCGGAAAGTTCCGAGCGCTCACCTTTTTCCAAATTGATGTGCGCATACAATTTCTGACCTTTCATTTTTTCGATGAGAGAGCTGAGTCCATTGGACTGGCTGTCGAGATAGGGGTGGTCGATTTGATAGACATCGCCGGTGAAGATGAGCTTGGTTCCCTCTCCGGCGCGGGTGATGATGGTTTTTACTTCGTGCGGTGTGAGGTTTTGGGCTTCATCCACAATAAAGAAGACCTTTACGATGCTCCGTCCACGAATAAACGACAGGGGTGTGATGACAATTTTCTCCTCATTCAGCAGCTCCTCGATACAGCTGTTTTGATTGTGTTTGCCTGAAAACTGGTTCTGAATAACCGCAAGATTGTCATACAACGGCTGCATATAAGGATCGAGTTTTGAATTGATATCCCCGGGAAGATAACCGATGTCTTTGTTGCTCAAAGGTACAATGGGGCGTGCAATAAAAATTTGGCGGTAATACCGTTTACTTTCAAGAGCAGCAGCCAGCGCGAGGAGGGTTTTTCCGGTTCCCGCCTTTCCTGAAAGGGTTACCAAGGGGATATTTCTATCAAGAAGTGCATTGAGTGCAAAGGCTTGTTCAGCGTTGCGTGGATGAATGCCGTAAGCGGTTTTTTTCTCCACTCTTTTTATTTTCCTGATGGCGGTATCATGAACACCCAGCGCGGATTTACTTCCGTTGCGCATAATCAGGAACTCATTGGCAAGCAATTCTCTTTCAAGTTTCAACTCGGAAGAATCAATTTCATAGGGCGAATAGTATAAAAGATCAATGACATTTTCCGGAACACCTTCAACCAGGCTGCTGCCTTTGTAGAGCTCGGAAATGTTTTTGACATGATCGGAGGTGTAATCTTCCGCCGGCAGCCCGATGGATTTGGCTTTCATGCGGAGGTTGACGTCTTTTGTTATCAGTATAATGCGTTGCGGCGATTTCTCAGCAGCTAAATGCAGCACGGTATTCAATATCTGATGGTCGGGTTTGTCCTGTGAAAAATTGGATTTGAGTTCCGCATGAAAGGGTTTGCTAAGGCAAATGGAGATTTTTCCTTTGCCGGGTGCGATGGGAATTCCGCCGTTGAAAAGTCCGTCCCCGGTCAAGGCATCCAGCGCGCGAAGGAATTCTCGGGCATTGCAGTTAAGGGTATCTTTGCCTTTTTTAAATTTATCCAGTTCCTCAATGACCGTAATGGGGATGATCACATCGTGTTCATCAAATTGATATATGCAGCTGCTGTCATGCAGAATGACGTTGGTATCCAGGACAAAGATTTTGTTCATTTTATGCTGCTGGGGAGGAGCGCTAAAATGGTTCATGGCGCAACATATAGCATATAAATTTTTACGAGGCAACTAGATGATGTATGGGGATGGTTAATTTTTTTTTAGGACCGTGGACCCGTTCTCCCGCAACCCGCGACTCGTAACTTGTCATCCCGGCCAAGTCCCGCGATTTGTCTTGGGCTTTGACAAATAAAGCGGGACGTGCGCCGGGATCCAGAAAATAGGAAAATACCTGCCATTCCGGGCACAGGAGGGTTAAACGGCTTGGAGCTCGCCAGTGCATTGGGTGCTTTGGGCGGTGACCATGAACGACGGCTGCAAGTGCTTGAGACGATCGATGACGAAACGGTTCAGAAAGCAAAACAGCTTATTCTCGCCGGCAAGGTTATTGTGAACCTCCTGGCGGAGCAAAAAGGGCTCTTTGTCAAGACGATTATCAAAACAAAGACACAGGAGGCAGAATCCATCATTCAGGACCTGCATGACAATTGAAAGACTGGTCAGGCAACGGTTGATTCAACGGGATATGATCATGTCGGCGAGAATCCTCCCTGACGGAAGATTTGGCAGGCGTCATTTGTGATGGTGCAAAAGCAGGTTGCTCACTGAAGCTGGCCACCGCAGCCGGCACCGCTGTTCAGGCAGCGCTTTTCGCTTTACAGGGCGTTCAAGTCCAATCAACAGACGGCATTGTCGCTGCATCTGCAGAAAAGACCATGCAAAATGTGGGCGTTTTAAGCAATCAGGGTATGATCGAAACCGATCGAACTATTTTAAAAATCATGTTGGAAAAACAGTTTTCAAAGGTATGATCCGTTGGTCCGTTAGCCCGTTTTCCCGTTAACCCGCAACTCGGATGCCCGCTTTTATTGAACCGCGAAGGCGCCCCAGTGAAACAAAAGCAGGACCGGGTTTCACGGGGTAAACGAAGGACGCGAAGATGTGTTACAATATTTGCGAATCGAAGTACTTAATAAGAAATAACGAGCTCTCTATTTTTTCGGCAGCCGCGGCGGACTCACCAGCGCTTCTCCGTCCAAAACGGTTTGGCCATTCTGATTGATACAGGTGGTTTTCAAACGAACCTTTTTTTTGTCCAGCTTTTCCATGATTTCAACCGTCGCCGTGATGGTATCGCCGATTTGAACCGGCGCCAGAAAATTGAGTGTCTGGCTCACATAAATGGTGCCCGACCCCGGAAGCCGCGTACCGATAACGGCTGAAATCAATCCGGCGACGAGCATGCCATGGGCGATCCGGGTTTTAAAGTAGGTCTGCTGCGCATAGGATTCGTTTAGGTGGGCCGGATTGAAATCACCGGTAATACCGGCGTAAAGGTATATGTCGGATTCGGAAAATGTTTTTGAAAATTCCGCTGTCTCGCCGACCTGAAGCCGGTCATATGTTTTTCCGATCATGGTGTGCTCCAACCTCCAATACTGGTCTATTCCGATGCTCCAGTTTGAACAAGTCATTATAGCACATTGATTATGCCATGGGAACCCATAGAAAGGGGCTGCTTGGAAATGCCTTTTGGGGCAGCACAGCAAGAAGGGTCTTGCGAAGCCTAAGAAAACTGGTGTATATTATTTCAAGGCCCAAAGAAAAAACAGCCTGAGCTATGGCTAAGATGAAGACACGGATGCCGGATGGAAATATTGTTTAAACGCTCGCTTTAGGTGAAAGGTTTTTATGATGTTGAAGTCTCTTTTCAAAAAAGAAAACAAGATTGAATCGCTCATTTATGAATACCTTGAAACACTGGCGTTGAGTCAGGAAAGTTTTTTAAACGCGCTCAACGCATGCTTTTTGCGGGGTACCATGTGCGAGGATTTTGATTTTTTTATTGCCCAGACCCACAAATATGAATCCAAGGCCGATGATATCAGGGAAGAGGTCAATAACATCATGTACGGCAAGGTCCTGATTCCGGATGCCCGCGGCGATATCATGGAGCTTTTGTCGTGCATCGATGAAATCCCGCGGCTCTATGAACATATCTTGTACATGATTCATGATCAGCGGATCGAGTTGCCTGATTTTCTCATAGCGGATGTCAAAGACCTGCTTCGGATAAGCCTGGAATGCTGTGACCTGTTGATTCAGGAGACGACGGCGCTTTTTAAAAAAGAGGGGGGGATCCGGTTATTTGTGAATAAAATCGATATCAATGAGAGCCATTGTGATCATTCAGAGCGCCGCATCATCGGCAAGATTTTCGAATCTGATTTGAATCCGTTTGATAAGCTTCAACTCAAAGAATTAATTTTGCTCATGGGCGATATATCGGATCAGGCGGACACCTGTTCCAGACTTGTCAACATTATCAGCATGAAACGGCGGGTGTGATGCTGTCGATTATCGGTGGCCTTTTTCTCGGGTGGTCTCTGGGCGCAAACGACGCATCCAATATTTTTGGGACAGCGGTTTCCTCAAAAATGATTAAATTTTGGACAGCCGCGATTCTTGCCGCTGCCTTTGTCGTTCTCGGTGCTGTTGTGTCAGGTCAGGCAGGTATTGAAACGCTCAAGGGGTTGACTACCCTGACCTTAAAGCAGGCGGTTATCGTTTCGGTTGCTGCCGCCCTGACTGTCAGCATCATGACGATACTCGGTCTCCCGGTTTCTACATCCCAATCAGTTGTGGGCGCTATTGTCGGCATCAGTATTTTGAATCGGCAGCTCAATTTGGGGGGAATGGAAAAGGTGCTTATCTGCTGGTTTACAACGCCCATCGGTGCTGCGGCCATCAGCGTTGTTTTGTATTACACGATCCGTGCGATATACAATCGCTTGAACATCAATCTGTTTCAGTCCGATATGTTCATTCGGATTTGCCTGATCGTTTCAGGGTCATATGGGGCATACACACTCGGGGCGAACAATGTCGCCAATGTAACGGCCGTATTTGTCAGCGCCGGATTGCTGAATGTTTTTTACGCCGCACTCATCGGGGGAATCAGCATTGCGGCCGGCATTTTAACTTACAGCCGTCCGGTCATGGAGACCGTTGGCAAGAAGCTCGTCCGGCTGGATCCTTTTTCAGCCCTCATCGTGGTGATTTCCCTGGCTGCAACCATGCACATTTATACGGTTATCGGTGTTCCGGTCTCATCGTCTCAAGCGGTAATCGGCTGCGTACTGGGTGTCGGCCTGGTGAAGGGAGTCAATACGGTGAGCGCGAGGACGCTGAGAAACATCCTATCCGGATGGTTTTTAACGCCCATCGCTTCCTGCCTTTTTTCATTGGCGATATACTTTTTCAGCCAACTGCAGTTTGTGTCGCCGGCGGGGTAGTAGTGGGGGGTCACCTCTTACCCATCACTTATCACCCATCACGCTTCAGATGTATCCGCAACTCATATTCACTCCCGCCTGATATGCGTTTTATCTCAAAACCCAACTTTCTTCCGAGTGCCAGCATGGTCGTATTTTCAGCCAACACAATTCCATAGACCTCTTGTATGTTGCGCTCTTTGGAAATGGAAAGACATTGTTTCAGGAGTTCGGCTCCGATACCTTTTCCCTGCCATTGATCAGAGACGAGAATTGCGAATTCAGCACTTTTTTGATCCCTTCCCAAAATAACACGTGAAACCCCCAGTATCTTCTCTTCTGGTTTTGAATCTTGTATGGCCACCAGCGCTATTTCTCGATCATAGTCTATTTGGGTGAACCGGGCAAGCATACTGTGCGGCAATGATTTCAAGGGTGTAAAAAACCGAAAATAGATTGCCTGTGGCGACAGGGAATCAAAAAGATCGGACAAAAGTGGTGCGTCTTCCGGTTTAATGGGGCGAACCAGAAGCTTGTCTCCATTTTCCAGTATAACTTCATTTTCATATTGATTCGGGTATGCGCTGATAACCAGATGCATGGGCGCTTGAACAGCTGCCGCTGAAACATGAATTCGGCAATCAGCCGCATAGGCCCGATCTTTGGAAAGATAAAACGGATTGATGATGAGGGTATCAATTTCGGCAAAATCTGTCACGATCTGAGAGACGCGAGTCAGCATTTCTTCAAGAAAGGTGAAATGCGTAGATGTGAAGTGATTGTTTGATCTTAGCAGGGGGAAGATTTCACTCTTTTCTATCAGTCTGCGCGCCAGGAGCCGGTTAAGAGGTGGCAGGGATATGGCAAGCGAATTGAAAGCTTCAGGCAGACCATTTCCATGGCCGAAAATAATAACGGGTCCAAAGCACCGGTCGGTCATGGCGCCGATACACAGGGCGATGCTTTGTTTTTCGGTAATCATTTCCGGTGGTTCACAAATTTCATGAAGTGGAGCATTCAATGCAGATGGACCGTGCAGTAAGGAATTTTCAAAAAATGATGGGTTCATTTCTTCGGTGCAGGGAATGCCGTATGAACGGAGCAGCGCATCGGCCTCATGGGGCGTGAGCCGTCTTTCACCTTCTTTTAAAGCACGCTCGATAATAGCATGAGCGCTGTCCTTATTAAACGTTAATTTACGGGGCAATTGGGGCGGAATCTCCTGCAGCATTTTCAAATTTTCAGCATACCGGTAAAGATCCATGAATGCCCTTACAGCCCTTTCAGGTGTGTCGAAGGTAGGAAAGCCGGCGTTGTTGAGAATTTCACGGGATTTTTCAACGCGATCGCCCCCCATCCACGAAACAAATATGATATGGTGTTTCTTTTTTAAAAGCTTGGTGAGCGCCTCGGCAACATGGTCTGAATCAGTATACGCATGCGGTGCATAAATAATGAGGAATGCATGGATATCAGGAGAATTTTGACAGATTTCGATGACGCTGCAATACCTTTGCGGATCCGCATCTCCCAAGATATCGACGGGGTTGTTCCGGCTCCATTCGGAAGGCAGGATTTTGTCGAGATCATTCACAATGTCCGGGTGCAATGAAATCGGGGCTGCCCCATGATCAGACAATGCATCGGCGGCCATTACACCGGGGCCCCCCGCATTCGTGACGATAACGAGGCCGGGACCTGAAGGCCGTTCCTGTTTGGCTAAAAGCTCAGCACAGTCAAAAAGTTCTTCAAAGGTTTTGACCCTGACGATTCCCGCCCGTTTAAATGCCTCGTCGTACACACTGTCGTCCCCGGCACCTTCGCCTGTATGGGCGGCGGCGGCAAGGGCGCCACTCGGTGTTCTGCCGGCCTTGAGCGCGATGATGGGTTTAACGCGCGAGACTTTTCTGGCAGCACTCATGAAATTTCTAAAACGGACCAGATTCTCAGCGTACATAACAATGCTGCTGACTTTGGGATCGCCGCCAAGGTAATCGATCAGGTCTCCAAATTCGATATCCAGCATGGAGCCCAGACCCACATAATAACTGAAGCCCATCTGCTTTTTAAAGGAAAGGTCCAGAATGGATGCGCCGATGGCACCGCTTTGAGAAATCAAAGCTATTTTTCCGGGAAGCGGCATGGCATGAATCATGCTGGCATTCATCCGGACTTTTTGACTGATGATCCCGTTTGAATTGGGACCGATAACGCGAATAGCGGATTGTTCGGCAATCCGGCGAATCTTTTCCCCCAATCCCTTGTCGCTGCCGGTTGCCGCTTTACCGTAGGAAGCGGTGATGATAATAGCACCGGCGCCGATTTTAACACTTTCTTCAATGATTGGCAGGATGTTTGAGCCGGATGCAGCGTCAATCACAAGATCCACCGGTTGCCGAATGCCTTTCAAGGAGGCGAACCCCTGTGATCTTCCAAATAGCTTTTTGGGGTTATATTTTACGGTGATTACATTACCGTCAAATTCTCCCTTCTCAAGGTTTTTGGCGATTCCGATCCCCACTTGCTCATTTTCTCCGTCGGCGCTAACGATGCAGATGGTCTTGGGCTCAAAGAGTTTGTCCAGATTATAAACCGTCATTTTCATCTTTACTTGTCTTTAGGAAACAGATCAAACGCAGCAGAAGGAGATTCAACCAGCTTTTGAATCTTTTCTTGCATATCCTTCTTTTCCCCACTGTCTTTTTTGCCCCATGCGCCTTCTATTTTCGCCACCAGTTCATCAACATCACAGGGTTTGGTGAGATAATCGTATGCGCCCAGCTTAATCGCTTCAAGGGCCGTATCAATGGCTCCATGACCCGTAAGAATCAGGGTTTCAGTGAAAAGGTCCAGTTTCTTGATCTCCTTTAATGTGGTAATGCCGTCCATGCCCGGCATTTTCAAATCCAGAACAACCACGTCAAACTTTTCCGTTTCAAGTGCTTTTATCGCATTGTCGCCGCTGTTAACGGCCGTCACCCGGTATCCTCTGTTGCCTAAAAGCTTTGACATGTTCTGGGTAAAAACGGTCTCATCATCCACCAGTAAAATTTTTGATCCTATCATGATACGCCTCCTTTTTTTCCGGTATTGAAAGCCTGATCCGCTGGGCCGGGTGAGATAATTTCGTAAATAAATACATACAATCCGCTTCCAAGGGTGATCAAAGTCTAGCCCATTCGCACCGGTATCTACTTCCGCATGCTTTCCAGCAATTCCTGCGGCGGATTAACGGGTAGAGACAGGGTGAACTCCGTTCCCATTCCCGATTTGCTTGTTACGGTGATATCGCCGCCCAGCTGTCTGATGATGCTGTAGCAGATGGAAAGTCCAAGACCGGTGCCTTTCCCCACCGGTTTTGTTGTGAAAAAGGGATCGAATATTTTTTCTAAATGTTCAGGGGATATGCCGCTTCCAGTATCTGAAATACTGACCATTACACCCCCTTTTGTGCCATTGACGTTTGTTTTGATATGAATCTTTCCATAGGGCATCCCTTCATGCGCATCAATGGCGTTGGTGATCAGATTGAGAAAAACCTGCTGAAGCTGCGATGGGTCCGAAAATAGGGTCGGCAGATTTTCTTTGAATGCATGCGTGATCTTGATACCATTTGATTTTGCCTCTCGTTCCATCAATTCAATGACCTCATTGATAAATTCATTCAGATTGACGGTTTCGAGCATCGATGTTGTTCGACGGGCAAATCGGAGAAGATTGTGCGTAATTCGTTTACAGCGCTTGATTTGACGATCGATCTGATTCATGGAATCGGCAAGTTGTTCCTTGAAGGCGGCGCTGCCCGTATCGGTTTGCTTTTCAAGATCGAGCAGGATCTGCTTTTCGGTAAGAATAATCGCCAGCGGGTTATTGATTTCATGGGCAACCCCTGCGGAAAGCTCTCCAATGGATGCAAGCTTGCCGGCCTGCATCAGCTGTTTGTTGAGTTGACTGGCTTCCAGATCCCGTCGTTTGATGGTTGTGATCATGTACCGGGTGATAAAAAATGTCACAATGAGAATAATCAGCGCGCTGAGATGCAAAAACAAGATTGTCACGTAATTGGCATGGTTGACTTCATTCAATGCCTCTGAATAATCCTGCTTGACCACCAGCAGCCATTGGGGTGTCTTGAGCCATGCCTGGGCCATGATCCGTTTGGGCAACCGTACATCCGGACGAACGGTTTCCTCTTCCAGGATTTTGATTTGAGTGCCCGCATGGATGTCTTCTATGGGATAGGTGGAGGTTTGCATGATTTGGCCGCTGAAACGCGGCGTTGTCTGAAAAACACCGGAACGGTTTAACAAAAAGACTTCTCCTGAGTTTCCGACTTTTACATCTTCTACGAGTGAACGAAAAACTTCCGTATCGATGGTGGCCCGCAAAATCCATTTTTCCCCGTCTTGTCGTCCGGTAACGGCGATAATAAAATGCGGTTCGTTCCGGAATCCCATGAACATATCACTGATATAGATACCTTTTTCCAAAACCTCATTGAACCAGAAGGCATTCGAATAATTTTTATCCATCAGGTCATAGGGCCCGATATAGGCTAAATGATTGCCGTGTACATCGATAACGCCTAAATCGGTAAAAGACCTTGAATCTTCATTAAATTCATCAAAAATGGCTTTCACGTTCGGCCCTAAAAGCGAATCTCGATGGTGGGTATGCGCAATGAGCTTAAGTCTGGAACTCCGTTCCTGTAAGAACAATTCAATAATTTTTAGATGATGATCGACCTGTGTTTTAAAATGGTCCACCATGCGGGACTTTGCGAACCGGGTATAGTGGATATTGATTCCCCAGCCCACCAGCAGCAGGGGAATCAGCGAGCAAATGAAGGTTAGAAATATGAACTTCCGAAACAATCTTGCATAGTACGCTTTTCGATAGGGCTCTAAATTATTTTCATCCGCGTCGTTATTCATGCCGTTTTCTTTTCCCATTCTTTCGCTATTCCAATTGGGGTGTAGCCCCTGACCCGGTTAAACCGGAACCACAAAGGGCACAAAGGTTTTCTCTAATTAAGAAAAGCAATATTTATGCCACGGAAGGAATTGATCAAAGGGCTGGCATCCTGTGGAGATCGTTGGCGTATGCGTTCAGATTTTGCAAAGGATTCAAGGATTCCAGGGGTCAAGGATTCAAGTGAAATACTTAAGAATTACAAAGAACTGGAAGCTGGGCATCCATCGGTGAACGTTGTTTAAGCAATGAGGGAATCATACATTATACAAAAAATCAGAAGGCATGAGCGGACGCTTATTTTTTGAAAAAGATAGAAATATACCTGAATGTAACCTGAATGTTGACAAGATATTCATTGCAATGCTCATGTGCCGACAGAAACTGTAAAGTTTATTATATAAATGACAAAAAAATTGACAGGATCTTTTTCCGTGTGCTTTGGTTTATCCGTTAATTTAACGGACAAACCAAAGCACACGGAAAAAGACTAATACGGAATATCCCAGTATTTCTTTTGGATCTCCACAACTTTTTTAAGGATGGACAATTTATCAGGATCCGAATATATCACCTTTTCCAATTTGTCGCCGATAGCGGTATTCACACCGCACAATTCCTGCAGCACCCTGAGACCGCATTCGCGAATTCCCTTCAGGCTGTAGCCCCCTTCAAGAACAAAGGCGATTTTGCCGTTGCAAATTGTTTGGGCGATTTCAATGAGCATGGCGGTCAGGACCGCGTAGCCGTCAGGCGTACAGGCCATTCCTCCCAATCGATCGTGCAGGTATAAATCAAAGCCCAACGGAACGAGAATGATGTCCGGTTGATAGACCAGGGCTATCGGCCGGGCGATGAAATGGAGCATCCTGGCATAATCTCTATCGGTAGAGTTTCTTGCCATGGGAATGTTGACCGTATACCCTTCACCGATACCGGATCCAACCTCACCCAGCGCACCGGTTCCCGGGTATCCCGGGAAAAGATGGGCTGAGATGTATAGGACGCGATTGGTATGGTAAAAAGCGGTCTGAATGCCGTTGCCGTGGTGGGCATCCAGATCAATGATCAAAACTCTTTCAGCGGAATACTGCTTAAGCATATACGCGGCGCCCAGGGCAACATTGTTGAATATGCAAAACCCCATGGCCTTGTCCGGTTCGGCATGATGTCCCGGTGGTCGGACACATGCAAACCCCCTGGTGTGCTCTCCATTCCAGATGTTATCCAGCAGGTTAAAGACGCCGCCGACGGCGAGCCTGGCTGTGTCATATGATTTTTCAGAAGCCTGGGTGTCGATATCAAAGGAAGTTAGTTGTTTTCCGGCGCTTTGTTCGATTTTATTGATATACTCACGGGTATGAATCCAGCAAAGCTCATCGGTTGTTGCGAATCGGGGTGATAGGGATTCCCACTTGCCGGTTAGTGAGGGATCTTTGAGTACGTCATTCATCGCCAAAATACGTTTCGGGTTTTCCAGATGAAACAGGTTTTCCAGATGCCAGGTGAAGCGCTCATCCATAATCACCGGGATAACCTGCCCTGTCCGGCGCACATGGTTTATGATTTTTTCATCATGATGCGCATGCACCACTTTCATTAATTCATCGATGTCGACTATTTTTCCTTTATAGCGCTGAAGCGCTCTGATGGCTGTGTCGGCGAAATTATGATTGCCGCCGATTCGCAGACATTCGTAAACAAGATCAAGGACTGTTTTGCGATAGCGTTCTTCCTCGGGCTGTTTGCTTTTTTTGGCAAGGATTTTGATATACCTTGTTATCAGTTTTTGGATTTCTTTTTTAATTTTCAACGACAACGGATCGATATCCGCCAACATCCTGATGATGTGCTTGAGAAGATACGGTTCCGGACGTCCCATCACAAATTCCGAAAGACCCCGGCTGTGAAATCCCATCCGGTCGTAAAAGTTTCGGGCAGCAACCTCTGAATCCAAAAATATTTCTTTGTATTCAAGATGTTGCGTTTTCCAGAGAATCCAGGCGCCCGCCATGAGAATACTCCCGGCACCCCTTATGGCAAGTGTTTCCGGCGAGTCCGGTGCTTCACCCCTGCCCATGACGGTAGCAACGTAAACAACTTCAATCTGCTTTTGGAATAGCCTGTCCTTGAAATCCAGAAAAAGCATGCCGGTGATGGATTGCCCGGCGATGCTGATGAACAGGTTGTCTTGCAGGCCTTGCATCAGGCATTTCAGCAGGAAGCGGACATGAAAGAACTCGAGATTGATGTCGGCAACCTGCATCAATGTATTCAAGGTGAATGGAAAACGCATAAAGAAAACAGGGATATTTTCGCGCAGAAGGCTTTGATATCGAATGGATTGGGAGGGGGTTTGTTTTAATGATTGCCGGAGATCGTCTGCTGTTTCAGGGGTGCTTTTCAGTTTTTCAAGAAATGCAATGAGGGCGTCGCAGACTTCGATGGCTTTTGGATGTGCGCTTTTTTTTTTATAAAATGATTCACGCGCTGTGTTTACATTCATAAGAGCGTAATCGATTTCGTGGCGGACCGTGAATTCCAAACCCGCTGCGCGCATTTTTTTTGCGCCTTCGCGAAAATTTAGACTTGCCCCCTGCTCATGCAAGGTGTCCTTGGCGATCATCTCCCCATATTTGATCAACAGCCCTCTTTCAATGGGTACGGTTCCTTCATTGAAAAATAAAAATCGTTTGACCGTAACTCTCCGGTTTTCCACCAGAAAAATAAAATCTCCATGGGGTGTCACGGCTTGATCGGGCGGAGAAATATCAATGCGACCCGCGCCCAGCATATCATCCAGCACGTAACCGGCTTCCGGGTCACGGGATGCAATGGCGTCGATGGCCTGTTTGATATTTTCACGTTTGATCATGCGGTATCTGATATGGAAAGAAAACTGTAAACACAGCGCCTTTGCCCGGCGTGCTTTCCACGGATATGGTGCCACCTAGTTTTTCAAGAATCGATCTGGAAACCGAAAGCCCCAATCCCAAACTCCGGGTTTTGGTCGAAAAGAGCGGCTCGAAAATTTTATTTTGGTCTACTGCAGAAATCCCCGGCCCGTTATCAGACACGGACACGCACACCCCTTCTTTTTCAGCGCGTGTTTGAACGCTGATCCGGCCGTTTTCCGAAATTGCTTCGATGGCATTGTGGATCAGGCTCTGGATGATATGCCTGACGCTTGCAGGATCACTTCTGAACACGCCGGTGTCAGCATCAAAGTCTTTCACGAGCATTGCATGTTTGTTCTGAAATTCCCAGTCGAGCAGTTCAATCAAATCATTCAGCATATCATTGATTTGGATGTCTTTGATAATCGGGCCGGCGTAATCGGCGATTCTTAAATAGGTGTCAATCGAATCGCGTGCGCTAAGGATTTGGGATTGGATCTGTTGCAGATTGACATCGAGATCCCCTTTATCGTCACGTGTCGGCAATCCTTTATCCAATGATTCGCCGATCCACTGCGCTGCGATGTCGATGTTGGCCAGACAATCTTTGACTTTGTGAAAGACACCGGTTGACAACGTGGCCGATGTAGCGATGCGGGAGGTATGACGCAGTTGTTGATCCAGATGGCGTATGCTCTTTCTTTTGGATTCAAGTCGGGTAATCAGGTAATTGGTGGTGAGAAGGACGGCAAGAATCATGACGATGGAACTTAAAATAAATATGTAGATCACCAGGTTGCGGACACGATGCAGCGAGGCGAATGCCTCGGTTTTTTTCATTTCGATAACACTGACCCAGGGGACTTTCTCCAGCCACGCCGATAAGCGCAAGCGGTCGCCGTATTCTTCGAGTTTGACGCCCTCATGGTGTTTTATTTCCTTAATATCCGATTGGGCCATGACCTTGCCGAATTTTCGTGGCGTGGTCTGATAAATGCCGTTTTTGTTGACCAGATAGGCATCCCACTTTTTTTGATAGGATATTTCTTTGACAATTTTCTCAAAGGTGCCGCCGTCAATGGTTGCCCGGACGGTCCAGTTCCCCTCATTCGAAGAACATTTGACGGCAATAACCATATGGGGGATGTTTCGGAAACCTAAAAAAAGGTCGCTGATGTACACGTGATTTGTCAGGGTATCGATATACCAGTCGCTGGTTTGATAGTTTTTGGATAAAAGATCGTAAGGCCCCACATACGCCACGTGTCTGCCGTGGTCATCGATGATACCTAAATCGATAAAGTAAGGAGATTCCTGCGAGAGTGTTTGAAAAATTTCATTGAGAACACCCGGTTGAGAGAGACGCGAAAGGCTTAAATCTTTCGATATGAGCTGCAATTCCCGTGTGCGTTCGGCTAAAAATTGGTCGATGGCTGTTTTCTGCAGAATAACTTCGGACTGAAGTATGTCAAGGGTCTTTTCCTTGAGGACCGATGCCGTGTATGCGTAGATGACGCCGCCGATTGCCAGCATGGGAATAAACGATGCCGCCAGCAATGTCATTACAGTGGTATTCCACAGACGGCGAAAATAGGGATAGTCTTTGGATTGCGTTTTCTGCGGTAAGTTTGGAATGTCCGACATGGGGAGATCGTCCTCCAATCTACTCGATTTCATGTTCAATGTGTCTCAAGATATCCTGCAGCCGTATGATTGCGGTGATTCTTCCCTGCTTGACAACCGGCATGGAGCGAACATTATTGGCCATCATTCGCCGCGCGACTTCGGAAATGTTTTCATCGGGCTCGGCGGACACCGGAAGTTTGTGTTGCATAACTTCCTTTACCGCCATGTCGGGGAGAAGGTCCGGATCTTTGAGCAGTTGCTCCCAGGATACCGCCATATCAGGCTGCGCTTTTTGAACGGCCGTCATGAGGTCGCGTTTGGTGATCACGCCTTTGATCCGGTTTTCCTGATCCAGGACATACAGAACTTCCTTGATGATGGCAGCTGATTCGTTTGCAAAGATTTCCAGGACCTTCCGAATCGAATTTTGTTCTTCGAGTCGAATAAAAGAGGGGCTTTCAATCTCTTTTACGATGCTTCTGGGCCATAGGACAGGATGGCGCTTTATGGTTTCAACTTCATAAGCGGCCTTGATCTTTTCGCAAAGATCTTCGATGTCGCAGGGTTTCATCAGGTAGTCGAATGCGCCTTCGCGCATGGCCTGAATTCCGGTTTCCAATGAAGCATGGCCGGTGAGCATGAGAACTTCAGTTTGGGATGATATTTGTTTGATTTCCTTTAAAACGCTGATGCCATCCATAACGGGCATTTTGATGTCCAGCACGATGACATGAAATGGGGCTTCCCTGTTGATTTTTTCAAGGGCTTGCATGCCGTTGAAAGCCGTGTCGACCTCAAATCCCCTTTGTTTCAGAAGTTTGGCCAAGTTCATGACAAACGCTTCCTCGTCATCCACGAGGAGTATTCGAATGCGATCGTTCAAATTGAAATCCTTATAGCGCTCTGAAATGCAGTGCAGATATTTACAGCCTGTCTCGTAACTCGTCATCCCGGCCAAGTCCCGTGATCCAGAACAAATTGAGACAATTAGTCTATCCATGTATGAAACTTAGCCAAAACGGCTTATTTATTCTCCGTTTAAATCGACCAATGGTCGGCGGCCGTGCTGGATTCCGGATCTCATCTCGCCATGGGGCGAGATGAGTCCGGAATGACGGCTTTTTGCCAGTTGTTGGACAGCCTGCGAAGCTCTGCGTGATATCATTAAGTTAACGGCATTGAATGTAAAATTTATCACGAACG
>CAYTAQ010000054.1:17565-23907 GCA_964435695.1 uncultured Desulfobacterales bacterium
ATCATTCTGCGGGCATCCTGTATTGTTTCAATCCCGCGACGGCAATACCGACAAGCACCATCCCGAGTGAAGCCATGAGAACAACCGTAAACCAGTTGATCGCATTCCATTGAATGTAAAATTTATCACGAACGCTTTCTCATATCAACCAGCCATATTTAATAAATTTGCGCAGCAAATTTATTAAGACATGAAGAATGCCATCAGGCAGAAGGCAACGGAAATCAACCAAATAGAATGACTGATGGTTCCTTTTTTCACCGGATGGAAGTGGGCGTCATTGCGTTTATGGCCCTTCTCACAGGCATACTGAAATACTTTTTTGCCGCTTTTCTTGTCGAGAACCCTTTCACGCGTCACCTTGGCAGCACAGGGCTTGCCGGTGGCATTGGTGCGGGAGCAGGAAAGCCGGGAACCCATAAGAATGCTTACCTGATTGAAGATCCAGTTCCATGATACCGAAACAATCAGGAAAGAAAGAAAAAGCACCATGGCGTGTTTTTGCGTGACACCCATATGGGCAAGGGTGTCCCCGATGCTGGCAGGGTTTAACGGGCCTTCAACAGAACCGAAGAGCCCCAGATAATACAACGGAAAACAGAGGATCATCACCAGTATCGACAAACAGAGCCGGATCATTCGCTTCTGCATAAAATTACGGCTGTTCCACCATCGTTTCAACGGCGATTCATAGGGATAAGGCATTTCCATACTCATATGCTCATTCATCTTCTTGTCCTTCATCTTTGCGGTCGTTTTTTAACGCTTTAGGGGCGGGCGACCCCGAAGGGTGCCGCCCGCCCGTGGTTGATGGTTGTTATGACAGCAGTCGTTTTTGAATATCCGGCCACAGCTTGTAGAACGTATAGATTGCCAGAATACAGCAATAGGACGGTACGGCAATCTTCCAGAATTTTTCCGGCAGGATGCGCGTGGTGTAGGGCGCGCCCACGGCCGCGAGTACGGTTCCGATGACCAGGCTGGGCATCAGCATGTAATCGACGGTTACGCCGGAAGTCCCGATGGCAAACCAGGTAATGACGGATACCAGGCAGGTAGCACCCTCGGCAAGCGATGTCACAGCCACCATGCTCTTTACCGGTACACCGGCCAATAATCCGCCCACGGTGACAACGGGTCCATAGCCGCCGCCGCCGATGCCTTTGTTAAAGCCGCCGACACTTGCAAATAACCACATCCATCCGGGTCTGTATTTCTTATAGGTCTTGGCGGTCAGCACCGAACAGACCCCCATGACGACGAGCAGTATGGCCACATAGAGCTTGATCCAGAATTTGTGCATTTGCAGGATCTTGTACACGGCCGTGATGGAAATGGCCGAGAAGATCATGCCGGTAATCGCCACCACGATCACCAGCCGGGTGGTTTCGTTCATGGGTTTGAGTTTCCATTCCACATTTTCGAACTGCCCGTGGATTATTCCTGCGATCAGACCGGTGAACATCTCGGTAATCATGACGCAGGGAACGATCTGTTTGGGATCGAAGCCGGCCATCAGCATCAGGGGCGTCAGCGCGGTGCCGTACCCCATGCCGCCGGCCGAATCCATGTATTCGAATATGGCGGCGATCAGAATGACCCACCAGATGATCATCCAGTTGTTGGTACCGACCCATCCCTTGGCCTTGACGAACTCCGATGGAATTCTTTGGGTAAATTCAAAGGGATTGCTTGCCAGCCAGACGGCGGCCAAAAAAAGCACGATAAAAGCCGCCGCATAGATCGACATCGTTTTTATCTGTTGCCCAGTAAGTTTGGCACGGGCGGCCATGGTGGGCTTTTCCTCCTCCACCTCATGTGCCACTTCCCATCCCATTTTTTTTTCTCTTGCTTTTTCCACTTGACACCTCCTTTTGTTGCCGGTTGGTTGTTTCATTCGCGTCCTTATGGTGACAAGGATTTCGTGGTTCCTGATTTAGACATTTCAAAGCGCATGCCATATGTCTGCGAACAGGGGTTTATTTTCATAACTAAATGATATTGTTGCTTTTTGTTATTCATTTGCGCGGCTTTTTCTTCGACAAATTTAAAATGTTGTTTGAAACTTCCTGCATCTGTCACCGCCGGGTTGACAGGCATGACATCTCAACAGTTACATATAGGGCAGGACCCAGAGAAAAATCGTGATGACGAAACAGACGCCTAGGGAAAGCAGCACATAGGCGACCGTATAACTGAAGAATTCCTTTAAAGGCACCTTACGCTTGTCTTCCTTTTCGCCCAGGTTGACGGCAACGAAGAGCGCCGGGGCGCCGGCAATGGTCAGGTTGCTGCCCAGGGTTCCCGCCCAAAGGAGGGCCCAATACAAGGGCCACGGTTCGATATGCTTGCTTTCGGCCGCCAGATCACGGATGACATAGAGAATGGTGAGGATATAGGCATCGTGTTCGACGATCCCGCAGATGGCGGCGGATACCCAGAAGACAACGGTGGTGCCGAGGATCAGGCTGGATTGAATAAACGGGATGAGCCAATGGGCGACGGCTTCGATGACGCCTCCCTTTTCAAGCCCTCCCACCAGGGCAAAGAGACTTACGTAAAACATGACGGCCCGCCAGTCGAGCTCGGCGAGAATTTCCTCAAAATCAGGTGCCGCAAGCTTCTTTTTAAAAATTTCAAGCATTAGTACCAATAGGGCTGCGCCGCAAAGGGTGATCATTCCCAAGTGTACGCCGAATACCGGTCGGATGGCCATGCCGACAATGGTCAGAACGAATGCGAGGCTGCAAATCCAGGCAAACAGCGGGCTTTTGATGTGCTCCCTCGGGTTCTGCTCATCCGGGTCGAAGTCCATTTTCATGCCCTTCATTTTTCGAGCGAAGATTTTATAGAAGATGATGACCACCACCGCATAGGTGGCGGTGAGGACAAAAAATGAAGACGGCCTTCCCGAATGCCACAAAAAGCCGCCGAATTCGATACCGGTGACCGAGTGCAGCAACTGGGGCGGCAAATCGCCCAGGAGAAGTCCGGTTCCCATGAAGTTGGAACAAAGACCGATGAACAGAATGGCGCCATAGGCCGGAAACTTGTACTGCCGGCTCACGGCAAACAAAACCGGTGCCATCATCAGCACGACCACCACGTTATCCACCAGCAAGGAGATAAACCCGGCCGACGCTCCAATGAGCGTGATAAACACAGGCACGCTGCCTTTGGAAAGGATCAACAGCTTGGCCGCCAAATACTCGGGCAAGCCGGTTTTCCCAAGATAGGTTGCGATCACCCAGATACCGATCAGAATAAAGATGACATTCCAGTCCACCACCTGAAAGGCCTGCTTATCCGTCATGACCCCGAACGCAATCATGCCGATGACACCCAAAAAGGCGCCGATCACCGTATCAATGACGCCGGTGATAACCAGAATGATGCTGACTAAAAAAATGCTGATAGGCGCAATCATTGAAGCATCCATAAAACATTCTCCCTTCTAAAAAATGAATGGGTACGCGCTTTCTTTCTCTCACGCATTAAGATCGCTGTTGAGGGATATTTCAAATAATGTGCCAAGGCCCACCAAAGGTATCTTTAGATATAAGCTATTGAAATTATAATTTTTAATTATTTTAAGGATTCATCATTTCAAGCTGAAGGCCCAGAATGGGTGTCTGTCAGGTTACAGTGGGTGTCTTTCTTAGGGGACGATAAGGTAAAAAAGGTTTCGGGTTTCAGTGTTCAGGTGTCAGCACCGCCACCGGCTGAGCCGGATGAATCAAACAAAAAACTTTGGCGAAATTTCATACAAGGTTTCAGCAACCCCTGAAACCTGACACCTGAAACCTTTCTATTATGGCACTTATTTTGCTTTCAAATGTAGGTGATGCATTTTTCAAATTTCTGCTTTGAAAGGATGAATTTCATGGCCGATTTTTTCTGGCAAGACACATATGACCAAAAAAAGCGTACGGCTGATGAAGCCGTCCGAATGATCAAACCCGGACAGCGGGTTTTTATCGGGTCTGCCTGTGGTGTTCCGCAAACGCTGGTGAGAGAGCTTTTCATGGCAACCCGTTTTTTTGCGGATGTGGAGGTTGTCCGCCAGTTGTCCATGGAGATAGTTCCCCTTTCATTCATGGCCGATTGCTCACTGGATCAACTTTTCAATATCCGTTCGTTCTATATCGGGTCGGGCAGGCATCCAAGCATCGCCAGAAACATGCGGGGCATCACACCCATCAATCTCTCATCTGTTCCAAAACTCTTCAGAACCCGGCGGTTACCGATTCACGCCGCCCTCATCCAAACATCGACGCCTGATGCGGAAGGATGGCTCAGCCTGGGTATTTCAATCGATATTACCTTGGCCGCGGCCATGTCTGCAGATATGGTGATGGCACAGGTGAACAAGAACATGCCGCATGTATACGGCAACAGCCGCATACACCTAAAGGATATCGACGTCATTGTCGAAAAAGATGAGCCGTTGTTAACGATAATGAATGCTGCGGAAGCACCGTTCGCCCATAGCATGGCGGCCGGATTAGCGGAATTTATAGAAGATGGATCAACGCTTCAGATCGGACTGGGAACCGTTCATAAGACCGTTATCCGGAGTTTGTCAAATAAGAATGATCTCGGTATTCATACCCAGTATATGACCGATGAACTCATGGAGCTCGTCCGCAAAGGAGTGGTCACCAATGCAAAAAAAGAAATCAACCAGGGCAAAGTGGTGGCCAGCGGCGCTGTGGGCAGCAGCGATCTCTACAGATTTCTGGACGGCAACGATGCAATCGAATTTTATCCGTCGGATTATGTGAATGATCCCGACATCATCGGAAGACATTCAAAAATGGTTTCCATCAATATAGCCACCGCCATGGATCTGACAGGTCAGGTTGTAACAGACGCCTTGCCGCTAAACAATTTTTCAGGGGTCTCCGGCATGACGGGTTTTATCCGCGGTGCTCTGAAAGCTGAAGATGGTAAATCGGTGATTCTTCTTCCCAGCACGGCAAATGATGGGAAAGAAAGCAATATCATGCCGGCGTTAGGCAATGTGCCGATTGTCGTTCCCAGAGGCGATGTTCACTATGTTGTTACGGAATTCGGGGCGGTGAATCTCTTTGGGAAAAGCGTACAGGAAAGGGCCATGGCTATGATCAGCATTGCGCATCCGGATTTCCGTGAGACGCTGTTTCATGAAGCCCGGGAAATGGGCTACATCGGCTCGGGTCGTAAGTTTCGAAAATCCATTATGGGCGTCTATCCCATCACAATGGAGGAGATGGTTTCTGTCGATGACCGTGCCGTCCGCATCAGACCGGCCAAGCCGGTTGATTTGAGAAGGATTCAGGAATTCTTCTATGGCATGGACAAGGAGGATGTGGTTTCAAGATTTTTTCATGAGAGAAGAATCTTTTCATCGAGTGCCATGGAGGATATATCCCAGATTGATTATCAAAAGGATATGACGCTGGTAGCGCTGGTGGGTGAGTTTGGTTTCGGCAAAGTGGTCGGTGTGGCGGAGTACTTTCTCAATGAAACATCAACTATGGCGGAAGTTTCCGTTGCAGTGGCCAAAGATTTCAAGCGCAGGGGGTTGGGGAGAATCCTCCTGAAAAAGTTGTCTGATGCAGCATGCCGGCGTGAAATCACTGGTTTTGTGGCCTATACCACGCATCAAAACATGGCCATGATGAATCTTTTTAAAACGCTGCCGTATAAAACCTGTAAAACGGTTGAAGATGATATGATGGTACTCACGTGTCGATTTGACGAGAGGGGATAAGTGAAGCGATTCATCATCTTGTTTTAGGGCATCACCAGTCCCTGTTGGTTTTGCAAGAGAATAAAATCGTTGGCGTATTAAGGGTGAAAGATATATTTGAAGCGATTTTTCAGATGATAAAGGCAATTTCCGTTTCGTAATATCAGGCATAGAGATACCCTAATACCGAACAGGTCTAAATGATTAAATAAATTTTCATGCTTCATTTTTGAAGACCAGCGATTGCATTTAAAGCTTAAGGTTTGTTTCATGCTTCGTTGTACGCGCATGGGCATGAAAATTTATGGAAACGGGCTTTTGCCTTTTCTCCTGCTTTCCATTAAAAGCGCCTGATTTTCGGCCTTCCGGATTCTTTCCTCTTGTGCTGTCTTACTCTTTTTTGCTTCAGTTATCTTATCCAGCAGATCTTCAAGGTGGGCGGGTTTCAATATGTAATCAAACGCGCCGATTTTCATACCTTCCACAGCGGTTTCAATGGTTCCATGACCGGTCAGCATGATAACTTCCACAAGAGGGAATTTGTTTTTTATCTCCTTCAGGGTTTCCATTCCGTCCAGGTCCGGCATTTTAATATCCAGAATGACGAC
>CAYTAQ010000055.1:0-23656 GCA_964435695.1 uncultured Desulfobacterales bacterium
GGTGTAGCCAACGTCGTGCATTTTGCCGCCTGGGTGCCAAGCGCGCATTTTTCACCATTCATGACATGCGGTTCAAAAATCTGCTTTAATGATGCAAATTCTACCTGATCGCCGACACGGGTACCTGTGCCATGCGCTTCGATCATGCCGATGGTGGACGGATTGATGCAGGCATTGTCATAAGCTGTTTGGAGCGCTTTTGCCTGGCCTTCAGCCCTTGGAGCGTAAATACTCTGAGAACGCCCGTCGCTGGAAGATCCCATACCTTTAATGACCGCATAAATATCATCGCCGTCTTTTTCCGCATCTTCAAGCCGTTTCAAAACAACCATGCCGACACCTTCGCCGAGCACCGTGCCATCCGCATATTGTGAGAAGGGGCGTATATCGCCGGTCGGCGAAAGGATCATGGTTTTGGAAAAGCACATGTTCATAAAGATGTCATTGATGGTATCGATACCGCCGCTGACAACCATATCGCTTCTGCCGGATTGGAGCTCCAGCAGGGACAGATGCAACGCTGCCATGGAGCTGGCGCAGGCTGCATCCACGACACAGTTGGTGCCACCCAGATTCAAACGGTTGCAGATTCTTCCTGCGACTACGTTTCCCAGGAGGCCCGGAAAGGAGGCTTCCTGCCAGGATACATAAGAATCCGAAATATCCTGAATGACTTTTTCGGTCGTATCATTTGAAATCCCGGCATTCTTCAGTGCTTTGCGCCACAAAGGGTGACCTAGACGGGCACCCAACGGAATCACAAGTTCCTGTGTGCCGGTTACGCCTAATATCACGCTGGTTTTGTTTCTATTGAAGTCAACTTCGGATCCGTAACCCGCATCTTCGAGTGCCGCTTTTGCAGTGACCAGCGCTAAAAGCTGTGAGGTATCCGTTGCTTCGAGAGATGAAGGCGGGATGCCGAATTCTGAGGGATCAAATGAAATCAAAGGGAGGAATGCGCCCCGTTTACAATAGATATGATCCGGTCTTTTGGGATCTTTATCAAAGTAATCATCCACTGACCAGTGGCTAGCGGGAACGTCTCGAACCGCATCCTGCTTGTGATACAGCAGACGCCAGAATTCTTTTAATCCGGGTGCGTCTGGAAAGAGACATCCGATACCGATAATGGCAATCGGTAAATTCTGAATGGTACATTTTTTCTTTGTTTTCATTAATCACTAAGCTAAAAGCTAAAACTTAAAACCTGAGACCGGATGATTTTGTCTTTTGATGAATTCATCAATTTTATAATATACTGCATTGAATTTCATTTATCAAGACATTGCCACTATTGACACGAAATTTTATAGTTGTTATGTTAATATATCAACTAGCCATGGAGTGATATGGTTACATTTTATCAAAACAGGGAATTGTCGCAGAAACTCGGTGTCAACCTCGCAAAATGGAAACGTTGGTCTCGCGAATTCTTGCCGCCGGATCCATTGGGCGGATTACAATCCGGCTATGCCAGGCAATATAATCTGGATGACGCATTTACCGTCCATTTGGGTGGATATCTTGTTTCGGAATTGAAATTTTCAATACCGGAAGCCAAACAGGTTTTGTCCGATTTAAAAAAATGGATGGTATCCCATCGTTTTTATTATTATTACGATCATATTAACGGCAAAGACGATGCTGGTGATGCGCCGGCCGATCCTTACAGAATTCATATTTATCTTGCCACCGATCAAGATAGTGAAACATCCCGAATCGTTTACCGCATCCAACGGGTTATTGCTGTTGAGCCGGTGGAGATGAATGGAGAAAGCGTCATTGTGGAGCATACGGTCGAGGAACGTGTCGACAGCACTCCGAAATCATCCGAAAACAACAGGACAGAGGATGGGCTCAGCGGGTGGGGTTCCAGGATCGTTCAGCTTACGAATTTTTATCACGATTTCCTTGAAATGCTTCAAGATAATTAGTTGTAATATTGATATTACAACTAATCATCTTGAAGGTAGGCCGCTATCTGCTCATCGGGCATCGGATGGATGGACGAACTGCCCGAGGTCAGCTGAATCCCCTGCAGGTGAAGCGAATGGTGCCGAAGGACAACCGAAGCGCCCAGCAGAAGATTCATGGCGACCGTGACGGTTTCTCGTTTTTTCGGATTCTCAAGAAATGATCCCTTTGTCCAGGCATTGAATGCACCGATGGATGGTCCGCACCATATTTGATAATCGATTTTGCGAGAGGGTTCTCCTGTATTCGCCCACATGGACGACTGGCCCAGATAGGATCGGAAAACAAGGGCCATCTGATGTTTCGGATCTTTTTCTGCGCGATCTACCTGATGCGGATCCCGGGAAAGAAAAAACGCCCGGGTATGATTCCATTCTTCCTGAAAGCTTTTTCTAAAGATATCCCTTTCCAGGGTTGATTTCTGATTTTCCGGAATATCAGCGAAGCAGTTATACTGGCTATACAACTCATAGAGTTTGGCTGCGCGCAGCGGGAACATGGTTCCCCGCTTTAGTACCTGAACCTTGATGCCCATCTCAAACATGTCGGCTGCCGGCGCCATGGTGACATCCGCCTGACCGGCTTCGGCCAGCATTTGACGCACCGTAGCGGAAGTTCCGGATTCGACGCACGCCTGATTGACTGTTCCGGTCAAAATATATGCAGCTCCCATGGCAAAGGCGGCAGCCGCTGATTCGGGCGTTGCGATTCCGCCGCCGAGCCCGACACAGGGAGGATCAGGGTATTGGAAATGATCCGCCAGTCGATTTCTGAGGGCGATGAGTGAAGGAAGGAGCGATAATGCCGGCCGATTGTCCGTATGACCTCCGGAGTCGGCTTCCGCCGTCAGATCATCGGCCATGGAAATGGATTCCGATAGCATTGCTTCCGTTTCAGTAATCATATTTTTTTCAATGAGCTGTTTCAGAAGTTTGATCGGCGGTGGAGAAAAAAACTTTTTGGCGACCTCCTCACGGGATACCTTTGCGATAACTTTATTGGGAACGATAATTTTTCCGTCTTCGCTTCGATGGATGTCTTTAACACGGTAATAGACCAGCGGAAGCGTGAGATCCATATATGCCGATGCACTGACAAGCCGGACACCCTGATCCAGATAAAGGCGAACCGTCTCAAGTTCGAGTGCAGGGGCATCGGGGCTGTGGATGAGGTTCAAACCAAATGGCTGCTGTTGAAGGCGGTTTTTGAGTTGCAGAATTGCAGATTCGATTTCAGGAATCGAGAGGCCTGCTGCGCCGAAAAAACCCAACATGCCGGCCAGTCCCATTTTTTCCACCATTTCAACGGATGTAATGCCGTTGGCCATGGCGCCGGCAATGTATGGATAACGCAGTCCATGCCTTATTTTAAATGGCGCATCGCCCAGGCGGTCGGGATGAAGTGGCGGAACAAATGCGATGAGCGGATATCGCACAGGCCCGTAAGCGGCATCCCTTTCCGGGATGTGACCCATTAATATTTTTCCGGTGTGGGCTGCGGCTATTTCCCCGTTCATATGCGTCACATATATGGGGCGGTTTACATGGCGTACGGCTTTGACCAGCGCGGCTTCGCCCCTTTCCGGTGGTATATCGTCTTTTATCCACCACCCCAACTGTGTATAGCGAGTCATGGTTATCCTCTCGGATGAAACTTTTTATGCATTTCTTTGAGATGCGATTGTGCAACATGCGTATAGATCTGTGTCGTGGCAATGTCAACATGCCCAAGCATGACCTGAACTACCCGGAGATCAGCGCCGCCTTCCAATAAATGGGTGGCAAAAGAATGGCGCAAGGTATGGGGGGTAATTTTTTTTGCAATTCCGGCCTTTCGTGTATAACGATTCAATAGTTTCCAAAACCCCTGACGCGTCATGGGCCTGGCTGCTCGTGCAACAAACAGGTACGCGCTTATATGCCCTTTGAGAAGTACCGGTCGTGCATTTATCAAATACATATCTATTTTTTTCTTCGCATACATGCCGAAGGGGACAACGCGTTCCTTGGCTCCCTTTCCAAACACACGGACGAAGCAGCCTTCAAGATTGACATCCTGTAATTTTAAACCGATGAGTTCCGATACTCTCAATCCTGCAGCATAGAGGAGTTCGATCATAGCAGAATCCCGAATGCCGATAGGTGTCTTCAGGTCCGGGGTATCTAAAAGCCGCTTGACTTCATGCGTGGAAAGCACGTCCGGAAGTTTTACGCTGCGTTTGGGAAGGTCCACCACCTTTGCCGGATTATGATCAAGGATCTTTTCTTGAAGCAGGAATTTATAGAAACCGCGGAGGGAGACAAGATGTCTCGCCCTCGACCCGGTTCCCAAACCGCCATCTCGCAAAAGAATGAGATATTGAAGGACCTTTTGGGTGTCGGCGTCACCAATATCATGGATACCTTTATCTTTCAGAAATTGAATGTACCTGAGGATATCGCTGCTGTAAGACGCGAGGGTTTTCTTCGAGAGCCCTTTTTCAACCAGAAGATAATTAAGATATTGGTCCAACAGTGAATCCATGGTGGTCACGGTTGTTCTTGCTCCTTGGGCATTAGAAATTCATATAACCGATATTTCATTGCTTCATGCAACATGTGCGACTGCAACATATTTGCCTGATTCCGAAAATGGACAAAAGAGGGCGTTTCCCAAAGATCTCATCCTGTTTACAGAAAAAATGGCCCTCTATCAAGCTTGTTTAATACTTCGGCACCGTCTTCTTTTACGACGATCTGATTCTCAATGCGAACGCCGCCCCACTCAGGGATATAGATGCCCGGCTCAACCGTTACAAGCATTCCCGGCCTCAGGATCGTATCTTTTAAGGGGCTCAGCGCCGGCGCTTCATGTACGGCAAGACCGGTGCCATGTCCCAGGCCATGACCGAATTTCCCTTTGTAACCCATTGCTTCTATGTGATGCCGGGCGATCTGATCTATATTTTTGGAACTGATTCCGCCCCTGATGGCTTCGATGGCCCGTTTTTGAGCCTCAACGACGGTGTTAAATACCTTCATGAAGGTGTCATCGGCTTTGCCAAGAATGGTCGTGCGGGAAGTGTCTGAGCAATATCCGTGAAGGACGGCTCCCCAGTCAAAGAGAATGGGCTCGGCTTTTTTAAATGTTCGGTTGCCCGGTATCGCGTGCGGCAGGGCACTATTGGGGCCGGATGCCACGATGGAAGGAAACGACAGCGCGTCTGCACCGGATTCTCGCATTTCTTTTTCCAAGTGCCATGCCGCCTCCTTTTCCGATATCCCCGGTTTTAATTCAGACATAAGGCTGAGAAAAGCATTTTCCGCTATTTCGAGTGCTTGTTTTGTCTTTTCAATTTCAGCGGGATCCTTGATCAAGCGGATATCCTCTACGATGCTATCGGTGGGGACAAGCCGGATGTCAATGGTATCGGATGTTAACTTTGCATGTATCTCATGATATTGTTTATAGGAAATTCGAGAAATTTCAAATCCCAAACATTTGATATCAAGCATTTTGCAAATATCGGGTATGGATTTGGCAAGGCCTTCTTTGTAACAAACAATCTCATATCCTTCGGCTTCGGCAGCCGCCTGAGTATCATATCGCGGATCGGTCGCCAGAATCAGTTGTTTGTCGTTTATGAAAAGCGCACCGGCAGATTCGTCCAGCTGCGTATCTGCGCCGGTAAAGCCGCTCAAATATCTGCGATTTTCGCCATTTAGGACCATTAAGGTATCAAACGGTTTGGCAACCATCGTTTCGCGAAGACGCCCGAGTCTTTCGGCTATGTTTTGGCTCAATCCAACCTCCTTGCATATGTCTTCTGTATTCTCTTGTTTAACATAATCATTATCAAAAAATATATCAAACGGAATTGCATTTTGAAATAGATTCGGCCTCTGTTTAACGAAGAACGGATTTCATGAATAGCATTGACTTTTAGTGTATCATCTCATAGGATAAACACGCTTAAAAATTCTCTACCTGAAATCAAGGGCTGCCTCTCATGTCCAGTTCGCTGAAAAAAATATTTAGAATAAGTCCTGTCGTGCTTGCGATCCTTTTGATTATTATCGTTACGCTGTTATACCTGGTAGAAGTTCCTTTCCTTGAATTGATGGAGCTGAAAACCGTTGATCTGCGATATACCAGCAGAAAAAGCGTTAACAGGAAATCACCGGTTGTATTGGCCGTAATCGACGAAAAAAGCATCGATAAGGAGGGGAAGTGGATATGGCCAAGGTCTAAAATCGCCGAACTTGTGACAAAACTCTCGGATGCGGGCGCCAGAGTCATTTCCTTTGATATCGGTTTTTTAGAACCGGACGAAAAAAGTGTGGTAAAGACAATTAACGCCATTCAAAAAAATCTGCTGAATATAAATGAGAAAAACCGAGCCTACCTGGAAAAACTAAAGAAGTTTTCTGATAACGACCAATTACTCAGCGACGCCATCAGGAACGCTAAAGCAAAAGTTGTTCTTGGCTATTTTTTTCAGATGGAACACTTGCACGCTGATGATTATAATGAAACGATCCTTGCGAATCAGAGAAAAGGCATTCAGTCTTCCAGGTATAATCTGGTGAGATTTCAATCAAAAAAAGCCCTTGATGTCCCAATTATTGAGGCGAAAGTAGCGAATGCCAATATCCCGGCCATTTCATCGGAAACGGATTACTCAGGCTTTTTCAATATGTTCCCGGATATAGACGGCGTCGTCCGGTGGATACCGGCTGTTATTAATTTTCAAAATGAAATGTATGCGCCGCTGTCGATCATGACCCTGAGCGCATACAAGGACACCCGCCCGTCGGTTATTGTAGCGGAATACGGTATTGAGAAGATCCAAATCGATGATATCTTTATTCCTACGGATGAGCTCGGGCGCATCATGATCAACTACCGGGGAGACGCCAAAAGCTTCCGGCATATTTCGGTAACCGATATTCTGAAAGATAAAGTCCCCCAACAAGATCTTAAGGATAAGGTGGTCATTGTCGGTGCGACGGCCATCGGCATATATGATATGCGGGTAACGCCCTATTCGAGTGTTTTCCCGGGCGTTGAAATACATGCAAATATTGTTGACAGCGTGCTTTCGAAAGATTTCCTTTATCATCCGACATGGGCAAAAATATTCGATATCCTTATGATATGCATCGCCGGGTTGCTTTTGGGGTTCGTGCTCCCGAAATTCGGTGTGTTTACGGGTATTGCGACGGTGAGTATTCTGTTTTTCGGGTATATCTTTTTTTGCCAGTATCTTTTTGCCGCCCGCGGATGGATTTTAAATCTGGTCTATCCGCTCATCACCATTGTGTCAGTTTATATCATCATCACCGTCTACAAATACCTTGTGGAATCGAGACAGAAGCGTTTTATACGAAAAGCATTTTCAACTTACCTCGCACCCGCGGTTGTCAAACAGCTCGAAGAATCGCCTGAAAACCTTGTGCTGGGAGGCGAAGAAAGAGAGATCACCGCATTCTTTTCCGATGTTCAGGGCTTTACAAGTATTTCTGAAAAACTTTCGCCCTCGGAACTTGTCGAACTCCTGAATGAGTTTCTGACAGAGATGACGAATATCATATTAAAGTATGAAGGAACGGTGGATAAGTTTGAAGGGGATGCCATCATTGCATTTTTCGGCGCACCCAATGAACTCGAAAACCAGGCGGAGACAGCTTGTATCACATGTGTTGAAATGCAAAAACGGCTTCATGAATTACGCAATAAATGGAAAGCCGAGGGCCGACCCGAACTGATGATGCGGATAGGACTTTGCACCGGATTTGCTGTTGTGGGGAACATGGGATCGCGTAGCCGAATGGATTACACAATGATGGGAGATACCGTCAATACGGCCGCAAGGCTGGAGGGCGTCAACAAGATCTACGGCATCTATACGCTGGTTTGTGAAAAGACTTTTAGCAAAGCGAGCGGCCGCATATGGGGCAGGGAAATCGATGCCATTAGGGTGGTGGGAAAAAAAGAGCCCGTAAGAGTTTATCAATTGTTGGGCATGTCGGACGATCTTGATGAAAACCTGTTGAAAATGACCAATTTCTACGCAAAAGGATTGCAGCTTTACCGAAAACGGAAATGGGATGAAGCCATAGGGTATTTTAAGGAAGCCTTGAACATCGATCCGGAAGACGGACCCAGCAAAACCATGTCGAAAAGGTGTTTAGAATATAAAAGCGATCCTCCTAAAGAAGATTGGAATGGGGCGTTTTCCATGACAACCAAATAGTATGGAAGGGATGAAAATGGGGTTCTTAAAGAAACATCCGGCACTTTGCTTAGGTCTGGGAATCATGGTCTTTTTTTTGGCATTGTGGTTTGTCCGCCTGCAATTCATAGATTCCCTGGAATTGAAATATTATGATCTCATGATGAAGCTCAGGGCGGATACCGAGAGCGAAACGGACATTGTCATGGTGGATATTGACGATGATTCCATTGAGAAACTCGGCAGGTGGCCCTGGCCTCGTTCACTCATTGCGCAGGGAATTGATAAAATCAATTCCGGGAAACCCAAAGTCATCGGTCTCAATCTGTTATTGACCGAAGCTGAAGCCAGCGACAGCCTGTTGGAGCTCAAATCGCTGACGTCACTTTTCAAAGAAAGCATTCTGACCAGGACCGGAAAAGACGGCAGGTCATTTCTCAAGGCCATGGAGGATGCCCAGATTCGGCTCGACAACGATAAAAAGCTAACCGAATCTTTGAAAACGGCCGGCAATGTTGTTCTGCCGATGTTTTTCAAAGAATCCACTGAGGCGGGCGAACACCCTGAAGAACCGGATGACGCATTGGTGGCGCGGTCCATCCAAAACATTCAGGGCGAGGGGGATATTTTAGCGCCGCAAGGGACTGAGATCGTTCTGCCGATGCCCGCATTTTTTGAAGCGGCCAAAGGGATCGGGCATTTTAATCTGCGCTATGACATGGACGGAACGGCAAGGATGGAGCGCCTGCTATACGAATATGACGGACTCTTTTTTCCTTCTTATACGCTTAGCTTGGCATCTCTTTTCAAGAGCCTTTCATTAAATGATATTGTCATTGATACGGATAACAACGTCATTAAACTGGGATCACAAGACGAAGTGCCGATGACGAATCGCTCACACTCAGAAATGCTGATCAGTTTTAAGGGCCCGCGGAATTCTTTTAAGAGTTTTTCTTTTTTTGATGTCATCAATGACAAAATTCCCCTCAGTGTATTTAAAAACAAACTGGTGCTGTTAAGCCCGTCGGCTGCCGGTATCATGAATCCGCTGAGCACGCCGACGGATCCGACCATGCCGGTGGGTGAGTTCTCAGCCCATACCATTTGGTCGATTTTAAACAAACAGTTTATTCAGAAACCGGCATGGGCCGAACTGGCCGAGATCATCCTGATCTTCCTGCTGGGGCTTGTCATTGCGCTTGTTTTGCCCCGCTTAAAAGCGCTTTTTTCAGGCGTTGTTTTTTTAGTGCTTTTGTTTACCATCGTGCTGGGCACAATTTCCGCTTTTGTATCCAGCGGTGTATGGATTCCATCCATGTATCCGCTTTTGGAGCTGATTATCGGCTATATCGGCGTGGTCAGCATCAGCTATTTTGTTACGGAAACGCACAGAGACAAGGTCGAGGGGGAATCGGCCGAAACCAACCGAATGCTTGGATTGAGTTTTCAAAGCCAGGGCATGCTCGATATGGCATTTGACAAGTTTCGCCGTGTGCCGGTGAATGATGAGATGAAAGATAATCTTTACAATCTTGCATTGGATTTTGAGAGAAAACGCCAATTCAATAAAGCGGCTGCCGTATATGCTTACATAGAAGAGAATGACAGCAAGTTCAAAGATGTCACCGAAAGAAAACAAAAACTCATGCAGACCAGTGAAACCATGGTGTTCGGCGATAGTTTTCTGGGGGGCGCTTCAAAGGACAATGGGATGATGGGCACCGGCACCGGGGTTCGTCCGACGCTCGGAAGATATGAAGTCGAAAAGCAGCTGGGAAAAGGAGCCATGGGCATCGTTTACCTGGGAAGAGATCCAAGAATCAACCGGACCACGGCCATTAAAACGTTTCGATTTGAGGACGAGTATGATTCCGATGATGTCAAAGACATGAAAGAAAAATTTTTCAGGGAAGCTGAGAGCGCCGGGACGCTCAGCCATCCGAATATTGTTACCATCTATGACGCCGGGGATGAGCAGGATCTGGCCTATATTGCCATGGAGTATTTAGAGGGTGATGACCTGGAAAAGTATATAAAGAAGGACAACCTGTTGCCGATGCGCAAGGTTATCGATTACATCGCGGATATTGCCGACGGGCTGAATTATGCCCATGAACGGGGAATTGTCCACCGGGATATCAAGCCCGCCAATATCATGCTGTTGAAAAGCGGGGTGATCAAGATTACCGACTTTGGCATCGCAAGGATCACGGCTACCTCCAAAACACAGACCGGAATCGTGAAGGGCACTCCCTATTACATGTCACCTGAGCAATTTTCAGGAGAGAAGGTGGATGGAAGGTCGGACATTTTTTCTCTTGGCGTCATGATGTTTCAGCTCTTGACCGGCCAACTGCCGTTTTACGCGGATAATCCGGCGGCCCTGATGAATAAAATTATGAATGTGCCGCATCCTGACCCGCGAAAGATCAATCCGAAAATCGTAAAGCCATTGGTGCTTATCCTGAATAATGCACTGATGAAGGATCGAAACAAGCGCTATCAGAAAGCTTCTCAGATGTCAGCCCATCTCCGTCAGACAGGGAAAAAACTCGACGCGCTTATGGCCCAGAAAAAGACCGGAGAGGCGTGAGTATCTGAGCCGAGTGCCTGAATTATAGCTTAACTTCGATTGCGGACCACATGAAATTAGTAATAAAATGCGTTAAAAACCGCTTCAGGGGACCCTATTCTTAGCCAGAGCGCTTGACCTGCAGTCAATTTTGTTATATTAAACCAGATCAATTAAGTTGTTGTTCTACCGGTTTTGAGAAATTAGCGGACCGAAAGCTGTTTACAACCTAACGGAAACATGACTGTCACAGGGTTTATATGTTTGTCATTGAATCAGCAGGTTTGACCGATGTAGGAAAAAAACGAAAAAATAATGAAGATTCATTGTTTCTGAGCGATACACAAAAACTGTATGTTGTGGCCGATGGAATGGGCGGGCATCTGGCCGGTGAGGTGGCAAGCAGTTTTGTTGTTGAAACGCTTTGGGAATATATGAAGCGTTTCAAAGATGATGAAGATGCAGATGAACTGGAGCAACACGACGAATCTCTTTCCCTGGAAGCGAATCGATTGCTTTCCGGCATCCATCTTGCCAACAAAAGTGTTTTCCAGGCAGCGCAAAGCAAATCCGCCTATCGGGGAATGGGTTCCACCGTTTCTACCGTTTATTTCACAAACAATACATTGATTACGGCGAATGTGGGAGATAGCCCCATCTACCTGATTCATAACGGCAAGATCGAAATGCTGTCCGTTCCCCATACTGTGATGGCTGAACAGGCAGCGCTCGATCCGGAGAATGCACAGCAGCTGGGAGCAGAATTCATGCATATGCTTACCAGAGCCATTGGTGTAAACGAAACCGTCGAACCTGATATTTCCGAGATACAATGCTTTAAAGGCGATAAACTGATTATCTGTTCGGACGGTTTGTCGAATATGGTAACCAAGAACGAAATCCATGAAATTGTAAATAAGGAGAGGTCTGAAAAAGCATGTCGAAAATTGGTTGATTTGGCCAATGAACGTGGCGGGGACGATAACGTGACGGTAATTGTTTTGAAAATTAAGAATATAAAATCCGGGCGCGGTGGATTTTTTTCTTTTTTAACCAGGTTTTTTAAAAATCTTCATAGTATAAAGAGGGTCATAAGATGCCGGTAATCACCTTAAAATTTAAAGACACCAAAATAAAGGATTTCACCCTGCACGCGGGGCAGAACCTGACGATCGGTCGTCGGGAGACCAATGATGTGGTTATTGAAAATCTTGCGGTATCGGGCATGCATGCCAAAATTGATTCAATCGACAAGGGATTTCTTTTAACTGATCTCAAAAGCAAGAATGGTACCTTTGTAAACGACCAGCTTATTTCAACGCACTGGCTTGGGCATGGTGATACCGTGAACATCGGCAAACATACGCTTGTCTTTGCCTATCAGGAAGGGGAAGAAAGGCCCGCAGCATCCTCAAACGCCATGGATAAGACCATGGTGATGGATACGGATAAATACCGGGATATGCTGTCCTTAAGCTCCACCAGTGCGGCCGGAAAAACGCGGAAAGAACGGTCTACGGGTGTCCTGTCGTTTCTTGCAGGGGGCAATGGTGAATTTGAAATCAAGAAAAAACTAATCAAGATCGGAAAGGAGCCATCATCCGATATTGTTATCGGCGGATTTATGACCGGAAAAACCGCAGCAACCATCAGCAAGCGCCCCAACGGGTATTACTTGAGCTATGTCGGCGGTATGGCAAAACCCAAACTAAACGATTTTGTCGTGAAAGAGTCGGCGCTTATCAATGAATTCGATATTATTGAAATCGGACCGGTCAAACTGCAGTTTATCTATAGAAACTGAGCTGCGGGTTGTCCGGGCCCTTCCCCGGTGAACACCTAATCCGGCGATACTTGAACCCGAATTGAGCGATTTTCGGGTTGATAAAAAGGGGGCTGAAACGGCCTCCTTTTTTTTGAGCTTTGGAGGGAACTGAATTGGATATCCTGACACATCAAAAAATCGATAACGCATTGTGCGGCCATCCGCTGACCCTTGAAGATGGATTCAGCCGCGTATCATTTATTGCTCAGGAAAACATGGCGGCGGATGAAACAGGACTGGTGCATGGCGGATTTATCTTCGGCCTTGCTGACTATGCTGCGATGATTTCGGTGAATCACCCCAATGTTGTGCTTGGGTCGGCGGATGTAAAATTTTTAAAACCGGTAAAGGTGAAGGACACCTTGGTGGCTGAAGCTGTCGTCCAAAGCAGCCAAGGAAAGAAAAGAATAGCAGCTGTCATTGTGCGGAAAGGCGACACAAAGGTTTTCGAAGGCGTGTTTACGTGTTTTGTGTTAGAGCGACACGTCCTTGCGTAATTTAAAAGTTAAACCTATGCCCGGTCTAACCGTTTATACCAGCAATCGTCTCGAAATTCTCGTTGAACAACTCGCCCGGAAAATTCGCGAGCCCTTGTCTTCCCCTTTTGATAAGGACATCATTGTTGTTCAAAGCAAAGGCATGGCCAGATGGGTGTCCATGGAACTGGCCACGCGCAACGGCATCTTCGCCAACTGTTTGTTCCCTTTCCCAAATTCATTCCTGAATTACTTATGCCAAAGACTAACGCCGGATATATCCGAATCCACCTGCTTTGACCCGGAAGTCTTGACGTTCAGCATCATGAAATATTTGCCGGTATGCAAGCATAGACCCGGGTATGAAACCGTCAAGACTTACCTGTCGGACGACGACGCGCAGATGAAGCTGCTGCAACTGGCTGAAAAGATCGCCGACGGCTTTGATCACTATCTGGTCTTCAGGCCGGAGATGATATTTGAATGGGAAAACGGAAAACCGATGACAGATGAAGATCAGTCATGGCAGGCAGATCTCTGGCAAGAAATTGTCTCCGGGAACCGACAGCTTCACCGGAGCCATATTCAAAGAAACCTGATGGAGAAAATTGCCGGTAATGAAATGGTGGCGCAACAATTGCCGGATCGCATATCCGCCTTCGGCATATCGCACCTGCCGCGATTTCACCTGCAAATACTGGAAGGCCTGTCGGCGCATGTTCAGGTAAATCTCTTTTTGATGAATCCCTGCAAAGAATATTGGGGCGATCTTGTTTCACACAGGGAGGCAAAGCAGATTAAAAAAGCTTACCTTCATAAAGATGTCCAGCCGGACGATCTGCATCTGGAGAGAGGAAACCGCCTCCTTGAATCCATGGGAATCCTTGGCAGGGATTTCTTTGATATGATCCATGCGATGAATTGTGAAATGGTAGAAAATTTTAAGCCGGTCATTCAACAGAGCATGCTTGCGATTGTGCAGAATGATATTTTACACCTGACCGATCCAGGCACTGTTCCGAATTCAGACCACAGCCGTCATAGTGACGGCGCCAAACCGGCAGGCCATTTGACGTTAGCGGAGGATGACACCTCCATCCAGGTACATGCCGCCCACAGCCCCATGCGTGAAGTTGAGATATTGTACGACAACCTTCTCTCCATGTTCGCAGAATCGCCGGATTTGTTGCCCAAAGATATCATTGTCATGACGCCTGACATTGAAGCCTATGCGCCTTTTGTACACGCTGTATTTGATACGGTGACAGAAGAGGGTGTGCGCATACCGTTCAGTGTGGCCGATCGAAACGTGATTACGGAAAGTCTCGTCATTTCAAGCTTTATGGCGATCCTGGAGCTGAAAGAAACCAGACTGGAAACCTTCAGGGTGATGTCGCTGCTGGAGTATCCGGCCATAAGAGAAAAATTCGGACTCGTTGAACAGGATATCGCTGTTATTGACGCTTGGGTGAAAGATGTCAATATCCGCTGGGGACGTGACGGCGAAAGCCGTTTAAAACTGGGGATGCCCGACTTTTCAGAAAACACCTGGAAAGCGGGAATCAATCGACTGCTGCTGGGGTACGCCATGTCCGGGAACGGTCGGCAAATGTTTTCCGGGATCCTTCCGTATGAAAATATTGAAGGAGATGAAACGCGATGTCTTGGAAAGTTTTTGGAGTTTTTGGATCACTTGTTTTGCTTTGTGGAAGCTTTTGATTATCCGAAAACCTTGGGTGAATGGTCGTCGACCTTTCTGTCTTTGGTGGGGAAAATGCTCCACCTGAGTGATGATTCAGAAAGGGGAATTCATGCGCTCAAGAAGCATCTGGGTCAGTTGATGTCCAGTGAAGAGATAACGGGTCTGAAGGATAAGATTGAATTTGGCGCGATAAAAACTTATTTGCAGCATTCTTTCAGAAAACAGTCCTTTGATTCCGGGTTTATTTCCGGCGGTGTCACATTTTGCGCCTTGCTTCCCATGCGAAGCATCCCATTCAGGGTAGTTTGCCTGATTGGTTTGAACAACGACAATTTTCCCAGAGACGCGAGAAACCTCAGTTTTGACTTGATGGCGCGTCACCCTCTGCCGGGAGACAGATCCAGAAGAAATGACGATAAATATCTTTTCCTGGAAGCAATCATTTCAGCAAGAGAAAAACTTTACATGAGTTTTGTCGGTCAGCATATTCAGGACAATTCGAAAATAATGCCTTCCAGTCTGCTCAGTGAGCTTTTAGAATATATGCATGAGCGATTCGGTGTATCGCAGGAGCATGCAGTTGTCTATCATCCGCTGCAGGCATTTTCGCAGGAATATTTCAAGGACATGGGACCACTTTTCAGTTATTCGATTGAAAATTTTAAAGCTGCCGAATACATGTCCCGAACACGCAAGCCTGCGTTGTTGTTTGCTGGAGAATTAAGCGAACCCTCGGATGAATGGCGTCGTTTGGACATCGAAGCATTGTGCAGCTTTTTCATCAATCCGGCCAGATTTCTGCTTCAGAAGCGGCTTGGTGTATTCTTGAGGGAATCCAAGACACTGCCGGATGAAAAAGAAAACTTCAGACTGGAACACCTTGAAAAATATCGGGTGGAGCAGGAATTGATCCATCATCAGATCGATGGCCGAGATCTGATGGAGATGCAGCCCGTATTAAAGGCCAGGGGGATACTCCCTTATGGCAATGTTGGTGCATATGAGTTCAAAGGGTTGATACCGGAGATTGAACAGTATGTGCATCGGCTGGAAACCTATATAAAAGCAAAAAAGCCGCAGACGATTGAGTTAAATGAATCTGTTGCGGATTTTGTCATTCACGGCGCCCTGCGCAATATTTATAACGGCAAAATGATCCAGTACCGGTACGTAAAAAATAATATCAGGGATATGATACGTCTATGGATATATCATCTGGCATGGTGTTGCGGCGACATTTCTGACGATTTTTTCGAAAGCGTTTATGTATTCAGAAATGCAGTCCTGGTGTACCGGTATATCGAAAACAGCAGGCAGGTCTTGTCTCAGTTGTTGGAAATGTTTTGGGAAGGATTGCATCGGCCGTTTCCTTTTTTTCCGTTAAGCGCTTATGCATATGCCGAGCAACGGATCGAGCGATCAAAATCAAAGCATGAGGCACTGAGATCGGCAAGTAAGCAATGGGTGAATGCGTATGCGCGGGGAGAATCCGAGGATCCTTACTTTTCTCTTTGTTTTTCGGAATCCGATGCACTGGACCATCGCTTTATGCGCATTTCCGAACGCATTTTTTTACCCATGATGGATCATTACAAATTGGAAATCACATAAACATGCTGCAATGAATTATCTTAATAAGAATGGGGGGCACCAGAGAGTTTGTGGTAAAAGGATTCAAGGGGTCGAGGAGTCAAGGATTCGAGTGAAAAAATTAAAAAAAATCACGAAAACACGAAATATGGAAAACACGAAATTTTAGCTTTTATTTTTCGTGCTTTCGTCCTTTCGTGTTTTCGTGATAAAGGGCTTCTTCACATCCCATCTATCATATAAACTATTCTTCGCCTGAACCTTTTTTCACTGCAAACTTGAATTTGATTCTAAAAAATTGTGAGGAGAAATCCCTATGCCCGGCATGTATCAAAAAACCTATCCCATTTCCTGGGAACAACTCCATAGAGATTCAAAAGCGCTGGCATGGCGGCTGGTGGATCAGCAAACATGGAAAGGAATCGTTGCCATTACCCGCGGCGGGCTTGTCCCGGCCGCAATTATCGCTCGTGAGCTGGATATCCATCTTGTCGATACCGTGTGCATTTCAAGCTATGAATGGAAAGACCAGGGAAAGATTCAGATTTTAAAATCAATTGACGGAGACGGCAAAGGGTGGCTCCTTGTGGATGACTTGGTCGACACGGGGAAAACCGCGACAATCGCAAGAGAAATGCTGCCCAAAGCCCATTTTGCAACGGTTTATGCAAAGCCGGCCGGAAGGCCGGTTGTAGATACATTCATTACCGAGGTCAGCCAGGATACGTGGATACTTTTCCCCTGGGATTCGGAATCTCAGTTCATCAAACCGATTGTGGGGATGCTGAGTCGGGAAGAGGATTAGGCATTATCGTAATTATTGATTATTCATTGATGCCATCGGAAAAAGGGTTTTAATGTCTTTTCCCGGCCGTTTTAAGTGTTAGGTGGTTAAGTTTTAAGTATTTGTAAACAGAGATAATTATTTTATCTAAAACCTAAAACCTGATGAATTCGAGTTGTTATGAATTCATCAAAAATTTAAAACGCTCCCAACTGACACTTGTTGATTCGAACATTCAACGTTTCACAGGCGGATGCCACCTCTCGTTTGGTCAGGTTGTTTGCTTTTGCCAGGTCCCAGCACTGCTTGCACGAGATGCGCTGGTCCGTCAATGTGTTCTGGATCGATTCTTTGAGTTGTGGGGATACGTTCTTTGCCGGTTTGACAATGCGTTTTACCGGGTGATAACCGAAAAGTCCCATTTGGCACTTTCCGATACGGACTTCCATCAGGTCCATTGCAATACCGATCTGGGAAGGAGGAATGGAAAACGCTTTTGCAATTTTATGCGCTGCTGCGCATTTGAGCTGATCTCCGACAAGATGTTGCCTGATTTCTTCTTCAACCGCGGGATCAATTTTTGTCCCTTGGGGGTGCTTAGCTGCAAAATGTCCGACGTCTTGGTGGCCCATGCTTTACCTCAGATGTTTATTGATGTTTGGTTGTCACTTTATCACAATGATCAGATATTGGCAAAATAACCATTAAGTCATGCCTATGCAACCATTTAATTTGTTAAAAACGGAGCTGACAGGAACCCACCTCATCGAAGCCGGCGCGGGTACGGGAAAGACATATACCATCACGGGGCTTTACCTGCGGCTCATACTCGAAAAAAAGATGCCGGCGGATCAGATACTCGTTGTAACGTTCACCAAGGCTGCCACTGAGGAACTCAAGGAGCGGATACGACGCGTATTGATCGAAAGTAAAAAAGCCTTGTATTCAGGCCGGAGCGCAGATGATTCCATCGACACGCTTATCAAAAACATGGATGACCGGAAAGGGGCGTCGGAACGGATTCAGGATGCATTGCGGGACTTTGACAGCAGCGCGATTTACACGATTCACGGGTTTTGTCACCGCTTGCTTTACGAACATGCATTTGAGACCGGCGACCTGTTCGATACGGAACTGATAACCGATCAAACAGCCTTGATCGCATCGGTTGCCGAAGATTATTGGCGACATCGGTTTTACAGCGCGCCGCCCGAGCTTATCAGCTATGCCCTTAGCCGCAATTATGGACCGCATTATTTTTATTCCTTGATACAAAAAGCCAGACATCCCCTGATTCGGATCATTCCGGAAACCGAAACATTGGTTCTTCCGCATCTGGATATTTTCCGATCGAAATTTGCCGAGCTTAAGGCGGCATGGCGCGGTTGTCGTGACGGTGTGGCGGTTTTGCTGCGAGATCCTTCTTTGAATGACGCGGTATATGGTTCGTTGAAACAGGATGATAACCGGTTTCTCCCTGCCAAAAGAGATACTAAAATAGTACAGCTGCTGGAGGAAATGGATCGATTTGTCAATAAAAACAGCCTAGGCATTCCGGCGTTTCAATCGTTTGAAAAATTTACAGCCGCTAAGATTGCGAAATCCGTCAAAAAGGGACAAAAAATGATTTCTCACAGGTTCTTTGATCAATGTGAGGAATTACTGCCGATCCTGGCGGATCTTGAATCCGACATGCAGCAATATCTTGTTAATTTAAGTTCGGAGTGTCTGGAATTCGCTGAAAAGGAGCTTTCCCGGCGAAAAAAGAATCAAAATGTCCAGTTTTACGATGACCTGTTGCTTATGACATACAAAGCCCTGGCCGGTAACCAGGGTAATGCGCTTGCCGGCAGGATCCGCGCCAAATACCGCGCAGCGCTTGTGGATGAGTTTCAGGATACGGATATGGTTCAGTTTGAGATATTTTCAAGAATCTTTTCCCATGAGGACAGCTTGCTGTTTATGATCGGTGATCCAAAACAGTCGATTTACAGTTTCAGGGGCGCGGATGTTTTTTCGTACATGAAAGCTTCATCCACAGCCCGGAAAAAACATACCCTCCTGACGAACTATCGATCAGCACCGGATTTGATCCAGGCGGTCAATACCATTTTTTCCCGTGTGAAAAAGCCCTTTGTTTTCGATGAAATTCCTTTTGAAAACGGAAAATCCGCCAAGGTGGAGAACAGTAAAATTTCAAGGAGAACGGCCCCTTTAACCGTGTGGTGGATGCCGTCCCCACAGGACGAGAAACCGATAACGGTTGAAGACGCCGTCCATTGCATCGCCCGGTCGGTTACCGGTGAAATTTCACGCTTAATCAACGCTGACAACGATCGCATTGCACCCGGAGATATCGCCATCCTGGTGCGTACGAACAAGCAGGCGGATATCATCAAGGCTTATTTAACGGATGGCTGCATACCATCCGTTCTCTATGGCGCCGGCAACATATTTGATACACATGAGGCAATGGAACTGGAAAGGGTCTTGACCGGCATAGCGAATTTTCGCAACCCCAAATTTTTCAAGGCCGCCCTCGTAACCGGCATCATGGGGGTTTCTGCAGAGCGCCTCGATCCTGACAGACGCGATATTGAATGGTGGGAAACCAAAGTGGGAAATTTCATGGCCTACCGTCAGGAATGGAACACCAACGGATTTATCAGGATGTTTTCAAATTTTTTGAGCCGGGAAAAAGCGAGATCCCGCCTGCTGTCATTTCCGGATGGTGAGCGGCGATTGACCAATCTGCTTCATCTCTCAGAGCTCCTTCACACGGCCGCCATGGAAAAAGGCCTGGGTATCGCCGGACTGCTCAAGTGGTTTGCGGTTCAGATGGATCCACAATCACCCAGACTGGAAGCTCATCAACTCAGATTGGAGAGTGATGGCGATACGGTGAAGATCATTACCATCCATAAAAGCAAAGGACTTGAATATCCTGTGGTTTTTTGCCCGTATGCATGGGGAAAATCCAAAATCAGCGATGCAGTCATTACCTTCCATGATATCGATGCCTCAAGGCGTTTAACCCTCGATTTGGGATCACCCGATTTAGCGGACCACCGGATTCTGGCGCAAAATGAACTGCTGGCCGAGAACTTGAGACTCCTCTATGTGTCGCTCACACGAGCTAAAAAAATGTGCTACCTTGCATGGGGCCGAATCAATACTGCGGAAACCTCCGCCTTGGCCTACCTGCTGCATGATTTAGCACCGGAAGAACGTCAAGGTATTGCAGAGGATATAATCGCTGCAATCGGCAAAAAATTTCGTGGAAAGAAAGAAGAGGAATTTTGGGCTGATCTTAAAAAACTCGAAGCGCAATCGAATGGAAGCATTGCGGTTTTTATGATTCCCACAGCAAAGGCACAGGAATTCCTCCCCAAAACGAAAACACCAGCCCCCATTATTCTGAGACAATTTTCCGGCAGAATCGATAAAACCTGGCGCATATCAAGCTACACGTCTTTTGTTTCAGGGAAAACGCCGGATCATGAGATGCCGGACCGGGACGCGCTGGGGACGGCATCTCAATTGCTGCATGAGGAGCGTTTTTTCAGTCCGCCGGATGTCCCGGAAAGGGATGGGACGGCTTCAGCGGATCAGACCATTTTTTCATTTCCCAAAGGCGCTGCAGCGGGGATTTTTTTTCATGATATTTTTGAACACCTGGATTTTTCAGCCGACGACTTGACAATTCAACGGGAACTGGTGACCAGTAAACTGAAGGAACATGGCTTTGCTTTAACCTGGCAGGATCCGGTATTGAAAATGATTGAGCAATTACGAAGGGTTTCGCTAAAATCAGACCAAAAAAACTTTGTCTTATCGTCCATTGCCATGAAGAAACGGCTCAATGAACTGGCGTTTTTTTTCCCATTGGCAAGCGTTAATTCCGATGGCATCAAACAGGTATTTGTCGAAAACGCGGGGTGCGATCTTTTGCCTGGATTTCCTGAACAGCTGGACCGTTTGGTATTTTCACCCACCAGAGGATTTATGAGAGGGTATATCGACATGCTGTTTGAATTCGGGGGGAAATATTATGTGGTGGATTGGAAATCGAATTTTTTGGGGCCCGCCATCGCTGATTATGGAAACGAACAACTGAAGAAAGAGATGACCCGATCCTTTTATACACTGCAATACCATATATACGTACTCGCGACCCATATGTTCTTGAAAAGACGCAAACCTGATTATGATTATGAACATGATTTCGGCGGTGTTTTTTATTTTTTTATCCGGGGTGTCGATGCAAGGATTGGCCCGGAATTCGGCATATTCCGGGATCGGCCGGCTATCGGCTTGATGGATGCGCTGGGCAGGGCGTTTATTCCGGGGTATGAGGAAGTATGATGTGCGAGTATTTTAAGGGTATTTTATAAAACGAACGTCCAACATTCAACGATTCTTATTTCTTATGGATATCATCAAAAAATTAGGCGAGGCGGATTATTTTTCAGAGCTGGATCTTCATTTCGGGCGGTTCATGGCGGAACTGTCGGGTAGTGACGAAGACTCCGTCGTAGCCTTATCGGCCGTTCTGGTCAGCAGCTGCCGGCGAAAAGGGGATGTGTGCCTGGATATCGCCCGCCTTGCCGGGTCGACACTTGCCCCAGGATTGCACGGAGAAGATGCGATCATTTGTCCTGAACCGGCGGCATGGCGCACTAAACTGCTGGCCGCCAAGGTTGTGGGTTCTCCCGGCGAAAATTATCCCATGATCCTGGATGAGAAGAATCGACTCTATCTGCACCGCTACTGGTCTTATGAAAAGAACTTATCTGAATCGATCAAAGCGCGAACCATGGGGACATGTGTTCAAGAGGTGGACCAGGCGCTGTTAAAGAACCATCTGAAAAAAATATTTCCGCAAGCCACTGACGATGGGATCGACTGGCAAATGGTGGCTGCCGCCGTCGCAATGCTCAAGAGGTTTTGCGTGATATCAGGAGGACCCGGCACGGGCAAGACATATGCCGCAGCCAAGATTCTTGCCCTGATAATGGGCCAGTCCCATCATCAGGAATGGCGGGTTTTTTTATGCGCGCCCACCGGAAAAGCTGCAGTGCGGCTGGCCGAATCAATCGCCGACGCAAAAATAAATCTTGCTTGTGACCCAAAGACCGTCCAGGCAATCCCGGAAGAAGGGCAGACCATTCACCGGATGTTACGGCCTGTAAAAGGGACGCCATACTTTCATTATAATGCTGAAAACAAACTGCCGGCGGATATTATCGTTGTGGACGAAGCATCCATGGTAGACCTTCCGCTTATGAGTAAACTGATCCAGGCGATTCCTGACGATGCCAGGCTCATTCTCATGGGTGATCGCGATCAACTGGCATCGGTCGAAGCAGGGTCGGTTCTGGGCGATATTTGCGGTAAAAAACAACAAAACGGGTTTTCAGCGCCGTTTGGAGGGGAAATACGGAACCTGACGGATTCCGGGATCGACACAATAAGGGAGGCGCATCCTTACAAAACAGGCATTCAGGACAGCATTGTATTTTTTACAAGACGGTATCGTTTTCAGACCGGCGGCGGCATTCATGCCTTGAGCCAGGTCGTCAATTCGGGCGATTCAGAAGCAACCATAAAGTTATTAAAAGAAAAAAAGCATGCTGAAATCGAATGGATCATCCCTGCCGGCATGGATGCGTATCGACGCTGGGTCCGGCAGAAAATCGTCAGTAAGTATAAGGACCTTTTTTTTACGGACGATCCCATGAAAATGCTTGCATGCATGGATCGATTCAGGATTTTGTGTGCGGTGAATCAGGGTCCGTTCGGTGTCCACGCCTTGAATCAGTCGGCTGAATCCGCCCTGCAGGACAAAGGATTCATCCGTCGTCAGCATCCGCTTCAGAATGTGTGGTACAACGGCAAACCCATTATGATAGCGGAGAATGAATATGATCTCGGGCTATATAACGGCGATGTGGGGGTGACGACCGAAGAAAAAAGCGGCGATCATCAATACGCCGTTTATTTTAGAGGCGGCGCCGACACGTTTCAGCGGTATCGGACCTCCAGATTGCCCGCATATCATGAGGTTTATGCCATGACGGTTCACAAGAGCCAGGGGTCGGAATTCGATGAAGTCCTGCTCGTGCTGCCGGATAGAGACAATCCCCTCATCACCCGGGAGTTGCTGTATACCGGCATCACGCGGGCCAGACAAAAACTGTCGATTTTAGCTCCCGAATCTGTTATAGAAAGTGCCGTATCCCGCCGTATCGAGCGTACATCCGGGTTGCGGGATGCGCTGTGGGGATAATGGGTTGGTGTGTTCGTTGGGTTCCTTGAGTTTATTGAGTTCGTGAGATTATCGGACTATCGAACAATTTTGAACTCAACCAACTCAACCAACTCAATAAACTAATATATTGGAGCGTTAGATGCGAAAATCAATTATTACAGGCACGGGGAGATACGTTCCCGAACGTTTAGTAACCAACGAAGATTTGACCCAATGGATGGATACTTCCGACGAGTGGATTCAGC
>CAYTAQ010000056.1:0-2238 GCA_964435695.1 uncultured Desulfobacterales bacterium
CATAACATCGAAAATGATTATTTTCGGTCAAAGTTCGAAGCCGACCTGCCCAAATTGAATGGAAATGCCGGTATCGGCGTTATCAGCGATACAGATGCCCAGCCCTTGATTATCGGGTCCCGCTTGGATACGTTTGCAATCGCTACGGTCGGAAAAATCAACAATCTTGAGGAACTCGGCAGACAGGCTTTTGAAAAAAAGATGCACTTCTCGGAAATGAGCGGCGGCGAGCTGCACCCCACCGAACTGGTAGCCATGCTGATCTGCGGGGCAGACTCTTTTATTGAAGGCATCCAGCGAGCCCAGGAAATTATCAAGGGATCCTGCTCGATTTTACTGCTAACCGGTGATGCCATTTATGCCGCACGGGACAAACTGGGCAGAACGCCTATCGTTCTCGGTAAGAAAGCGGGTGCTTTTGCAGCGTCTTCGGAATCATGCGCCCTGCCGAATCTGGGTTTTGAGCCGGAGAAATACCTGGGACCCGGTGAAATTGTCCGCCTGACGGCGGAAGGGTATGAGCAATGCAGCGGGCCACGGGATAAAATGCAGATCTGCAGCTTCCTGTGGGTTTACTACGGTTATCCGGCATCGAGCTATGAAGGCATCAACGTAGAAGCCGTTCGGAATCGCTGCGGCGCTGCACTGGCAAAAAACGATGACACGGATATCGATTTTGTGGCCGGCATTCCGGACTCGGGCATCGGGCATGCCATTGGATATGCCAATGAGAAAAAAATTCCCTATATTCGACCCTTTGTAAAATACACGCCCACATGGCCGAGGAGTTTCATGCCCCAGAATCAGAATCAGCGCGACCTGGTTGCAAAAATGAAACTCATTCCCATCAAGGAACTCATCGAGGGCAAGCGGTTGCTCTTTTGTGAAGACTCCATTGTTCGCGGCACGCAGCTAAAAGACAATATCCAAAAGCTGTTTGCCTATGATGCACGGGAAGTCCATATGCGGCCTGCCTGCCCGACATTGATACATTCCTGTGAATTCCTGAATTTCTCAACTTCAAGGTCTACCCTGGACCTGGCCGGTCGAAAGGTCATTCAGGATATCGAGGACAATGGCGATGAATTTTTGGAAGAATACGCCCGGGCCGGATCTGCGAGAAACCTGGACATGATCGAGCGAATTCGATCGAATCTCGGGCTGACCTCCCTTGCTTATCAGAGACTCGATGACCTTATAACCGCCATTGGACTTCCCAAGGAGAAACTGTGTACGCATTGCTGGGATGGGTCCAGCTGCTATTAGCTCGTATCCATCCATAAATGGTCTTTTTGTCCAATATCTGCCTTATGCTCAAAAAATAATCCTCGAAATATAATTCAATCCGGTTAAAACTTATAAAACCTTGCCAGCCGGTCCGGAGGCACGCCCAGAAGAAATAGAGAAAGCAGCAGCCAGTTTCTGAGCGTACCAAAGAGAGCCCCCTCTTTTTCCCACCTGCGTGGAGAGGTCTGAACCTTTATCGGAAGAATGGCGATCTTATCATTCCTTTTTCTAATGCGCCGCATGATGTCCACATCTTCCATGAGCGGCATTTCCGAAAATCCGCCGATTTTCAAAAAATACTTTTTTCGCAGAAATATGGCCTGGTCGCCGTAGGGGACTTTGGTGATGCGGGATCGCCTGTTGGCCATGAATTCGATGAGCCGGTAACCCTTTTTTGAAGAATGAATGCCGAGATCGAAAGCGCCGCCCACCGTCGCTTTATTCTGTCTCATTTCCCACCGGAGGCGGGTAATGGCTTTTTGAGAAATCAAGGTGTCTGCATGCAGGAAAATCAGGATTTCGCCGTCGGTCAACGTCGCACCGCGGTTCATCTGGGATCCCCGGCCTTTTGGCGCAATCGTTGTTTTCAGTTGGATTTTTTGACGGATATCCGGTTTTATGGCGCATAATGTCGTGCCTTTGGAACTGCCGTCCACAACAACGACTTCAAGCCCGCCCTGTAATTCCAGGAGACTCAGATGTTCTAAAATCGGGTTGACCGAATCGGCTTCGTTTAATACCGGTATGATAATGGAGATAAATGGTGCCGCCATTGAGAAAACATACAATGTGTTCATGAATGGATCAAGGAATTTAGTTTTAGCCGCTTTACCGCTTAAAGTGGAAAAGCGGCTAAAACTAAATGGGATGATGGATGGTAAAGGTACTCCCTTTTCCAAGTTCACTTTGCAAAGATACCCTGCCGCCGTGCGCCTTGACAATATGTTTCAC
>CAYTAQ010000056.1:2248-13521 GCA_964435695.1 uncultured Desulfobacterales bacterium
AGGCCCAGCCCGGTACCGCCCAGGGTGCGGCTTCTGGATTTATCGACCCGGTAAAATCTTTCAAAGAGTCTGGGTTGATGTTTTGGGGAAATTCCAGGGCCATGGTCAATTACGTGGATGCGTAACTCATGACCGTGTATTTCCACCGTAATATGCACGGTTTCATTTTCAGGGCTGTAGGCCACGGCATTGTCCAGCAGGTTGATCAATGCCTGCTCAAAGATGGAAGAATCGACTTGAATCATCGTGCCTGGCTCACAGGTGATATCAAACGATATATTTTTGTTCTCAGCTTTCAACTGAATCACATGCATGGCGTTTTCAATGAGACGTTGTAAATCTCTTTTTTCGGTCTTGATTTGTTCTTGATTATCAAATTGTTCAAGCTTGGAGAGCATCAGAAGGTCTTGAATAATGGACTGCAATCGATCCGCCTGGCGCATGATGATCTCAAAGAATTTTTCAGCATCAGCCGAAGGCTGGGGCAGGCTTTCGTGCAGGGTTTCAACAAATCCTTTGATGGCGGTCAACGGTGTTTTTAACTCGTGGGACACATTGGCCACAAAATCTTTGCGGACGTTTTCGAGGTGACGGACTTTGGTGACGTCGTTGAGAACCAGAAGGGATCCGATGTGAAGGTTTTTTGCGTCCTTCAGCGGTGCGCTGCGGATATTGATAAGCGTTTTATGGTTGTCTTCCAGAATTTCAAAGTCTTTATCTTCCATCTCTTTGCCGGCAAGCGAATCAGATACAAATTCAAGAAATTCCGGTATTCGCAGGGTTTCCTGGATGGTCCGTCCCTTGGCTTTTGCGGTATCGATTTTCAGCATATCCAGCGCCGCCTGGTTGATGCTCAGCAAACGCTCATCACGGTCCACGGCGATGACCCCTTCTTTCATGCTCGACAAAACCGCTTCATATTCGTTGCGCTGGCTGATGATGGTTTTGATCCGTTCTTGCAATTGGCCCGCCATCTGATTCATGGCACCGGTCAGGCCGGCAAGTTCCGATGAAACAGGAGTGGGGAGTCTGAGGTCCAGCTCGCCTTTTGCGAAACGCTCGGCGCCTTTTTTCATTTGTTCGATGGGCTTGGTAATTTTTCTGGCAATGAACAGCGTCACGATGGAAGACAAAAGGGCAATGATCAGGCCGCCGAAAATAATTTTCAGCTGGATCGATTTCAGCTTTTCGTCGATGGCGGTAACCGGGATGGACGTTCGCAGGATGCCGATGAGTCTGCCGGCAGGGTCTTTCAGTTGAATGGCTTCATACATCAGGGTTTGATCGAGCGTGCCGCTGTATCTTAGCGAAGTTCCCGTACCGCTATGGATTGCCTGCATGACCTCGGGCCGATCGATGTGGCTGTCCATTTGGCTCGGGTTTTTCTCGGAATCGCCGACCACCCGTCCGTCGGGAAGGATAACGGTAATACGGGTTGAGGCCTCGACCCCGAATTCTTTGCATAAATGATCGATCCTCTCAAACTCCCTGCTTAAAAGGCTGCCTGTAATTTGCGGCTTCAACAGCAGGCTTTGGTTTTGAAGATCTAACTGGGTTCTTTGGAGAAAAAAAGCTCGCGAGGTACTAAACGTGTACCACGTAAGCGCAAAAATGGCAATCAGTGTGGTAATGAGAAACCAGGGATAAAAATGCCAGATGAGTTTGCGATGGATCATGATGTTTTCTCTTTGAATCGATAGCCGACACCACGCACCGTTTCAATATAATCGGCAAAGGTGTCAAGTTTTTTTCGGAGACCGACGATTTGAACATCTACGCTCCGGTCGGTGACCGGATAGTCGTCACCCCTTACGGCATCCACGATTTGCGATCTCGTAAAGACCCAACCGGGTCTTCTGGCCAGAAAATAGAGAATCTGAAACCCGGAAAAGGTTAAGTCAATGGATTGGCTGCCTGCCAGAACGTGACGCCGGCGGGGATCGATGGTCAACTGGTGAATGTGAATGATCTCTTCAGGATTTTCTTCTTCGGCCATTTGTCTGCGAAGCACGGCTTTCACCCTTGCCATGAGGATCCGGGGGCTGAAGGGCTTGGTGACATAATCATCCGCACCCAGTTCCAGCCCGGTGACAATGTCCGCTTCCTCGCCCTTGGCGGTCAGCATGATGATGGGTATATGCGACGTCTTCTCTTGCTGTTTCAATCGCCTGGCCACCTCCAGCCCATCGATGCCGGGGAGCATGAGATCGAGGACTATGAGATCCAGGTTTTCGTTTTTTGCTTTTTCCAGCGCTTTCTCACCGGAAATCGCACAGATGACCTGGTACCCTTCCCTTGCGAGATTGTAGCGGATCAGTTCTAAAATATCTTCTTCGTCATCAACGACCAGAATGGTTTCTTTTGCCATGGGCTGCCTTTTACTGAATTAGATTTTATTACTCGATGACACCGTGCCGGACAATATCACCTTCGATCAGATATATGACCTCTTCGGCAATGTTGGTGGAGTGATCCGCCAGTCGCTCCACATGGCGGGAAATCAACAGCAGGTTGATGTAATAACCCAAATGGTTCGGATCACTTTTCATGGCCTGCTTGATACTGTCGTAGGCCTGATCTTTTAATTCATCCACCTCGTCATCCATTGTACAGACCTTTAACGCAAGGTCAAGATCCAGGTTCACCAGGGAATCAAGACTCATTTTGAGCATCATCTGAGCTTTTTCCGACATGACCGAATAATCAAATACAAAATTTTCAATATCCTGTTTGGCGATGGTGATGACCCGCTGGGCAATATTTACGGCCTGGTCGCCGATCCTTTCCAGGTCATTGTTTATTTTGATTACGGCGATCAGAAATCGAAGATCAACTGCTACCGGTTGATGCAGTGCGAGCACCTTGAGACATTCTTCCTCGACTTCGACTTCCATTTCATCAATTTCAAAGTCGTTCATGATAATTTTTTCCGCCAGCGCCGCATCTTTTTCATCGACGGCTGTTCGGGCCATCTGAACCCGTTCTTCCACCAGCGCGCCAAGCGCGAGTATCCTTTGTTTTATCTTTTCCAGTTCCCTATGGAAATGTTTTGTCATGATTTTTCCCCATAAACCATTTATCGTTAAAAGGTATCCTGAACTTTCGCGTGCCTTCCTGTCTATATTCGGCAGGGCAGACAGGCATATCGAATTTAAAAGGGTCAATATGTCCGATTCAAACAGGCTATCCGAACCGACCCGTAATATAATCTTCCGTCTGTTTCAGCCTGGGTCTCGTGAAGAGTGCGTCTGTTTTATCCACCTCGATGAGTTTCCCGATGTAAAAAAATGCGGTACTATCGGAGACCCTGGCTGCCTGCTGCATGTTGTGGGTTACAATAATAATGGTATAGTTTTGCTTGAGTTCATGAATCAGTTCTTCGATCTTCTGGGTGGCAATGGGATCCAGTGCGGAGCATGGCTCGTCCATCAGCACGACCTCGGGCTGTATGGCAAGCGCGCGGGCAATGCAAAGCCGCTGCTGCTGGCCGCCGGAAAGACCCAGGGAGGACTCATGAAGCCTGTCTTTGACTTCATCCCACAAAGCGGCCTGCTTGAGACTTTCTTCCACGCGCGCTTCGATAACGGCTTTGTCTTTAACGCCGTTTACCAGCAGGCCGTAGGCGACATTTTCAAAGGTGGTTTTAGGGAACGGATTCGGTTTCTGGAACACCATGCCCACCCGCTTTCTCAAGATCACGACATCCAGACCGGCCGCGTAGATATCCTCGTTGTCCAGTCGGATATTGCCCGCCACGCGGGTTGCGGGAATCAAATCATTCATGCGGTTGAGGCACCGCAAAAATGTGCTCTTGCCGCAACCGGAAGGTCCGATGAGGGCTGTTACCTCGCATTCATTAAAATATAGATCCACGTCATGGAGCGCCTGCGAAGCACCATAATAGAAATTCAAGTTTTCCACGGACACTTTAGGATTTTTTACTGTCTTTGCGTTGGATTCCATTTTCATTACTTTTACTTTCTCAAACGTTTCCGAAGATACGAGCGGTAGATAATTGCAATCAGGTTCATTCCCAGAACAAGGGCGATCAAGACAAGGGCGGTACCATATTGAAGGTGCCGTGTTTTTTCAATTTCGGTGCCGGCCGTTGCCAGCACATAAATATGATAGGGCAGGGCCATGACTTCGTCAAAGATGGATTTCGGCAGATGGGGCGTAAAGAAAACCGCGCCGGTAAACATGATAGGCGCTGTTTCACCGGCGGCACGGCTGAGTCCCAAAATCGTACCCGTGAGAATGCCCGGCATGGCCGAGGGGAGCACTACCCGCCAGATGGTCTGCCACTTGGTGGCACCCAGTCCCAGGGAAGCTTCTCTGTACGTATCCGGGACCGATTTCAACGCCTCCTCGGTTGAACCGATAATGACCGGCAAAGACATGACGCCCAGGGTCAGCCCGCCGGCGAGGATGCTGACACCCATGTTTAAGATGACCACGAAAAAGGCCAGACCGAACAGACCGAAGACCACAGACGGGACCCCTGCCAGGCTGTTGATGCCCAGCCGAATAATGCGGATATATTTTCCCCGGCCGGCGTATTCATTTAAAAAAATGGCCGATGCAATGCCGATGGGCAGCGCGACAAGGATGGCGCAGACGCTGAGAGAAAAAGTGCCGACAATACAGGGAAGGATGCCTCCCTGGGTCATGGAATCCGTGGGCGGCTGCGATAAAAAGGTCCAGTTGATGGCACGCCAGCCATTGATCACCATGAAATAGAGAATAATGAACAATGCGATGCCATTGACAAAGGCGGCTGTCCGGAAAATTGAAAATGACAGAAATTGCGTGAGATTCTTGCGCCGGTGATAGCTTGAATCCATGATCAGGTCTTTGGCCAAACCCTTCTTCGGGTTTTCTTCTGACCGCTTGTTTTGAGAATTTTTACTATGCAAGGCTTGACTGGTATCCATTTTCATTTAGGTACACGCGCATCTTTCATGCGTATAAACGTCGAATTTAAAGCGAGGCTTCACCCACCTGCCGGTATTTTGTGGCAATATGGTCGGCAATCATGTTGAAAATCAATGTGAAAATAAACAGTACAATACCGGTGGCGAACAGGGCATAGTAATGATCACTGCCCACCGGCGCTTCCGCCATCTCAGATGCAATACTGGCCGGCATGGGTCTTACCGGATCGAAAATGGATTCCGGTATCATGGCGGCACCGCCTGCCACCATGAGCACCACCATGGTTTCGCCGATGGCCCTGGAAAGGCCGAGAATGACAGCCGTACCGATGCCGGAAATGGATGCCGGCAAGATGACCCGCACAATGGTCTGCAGATGCGTTGCCCCCAGGGCCACCGAGGCCTCTTTCAAGGCAACAGGGACACTGTGGATGGCGTCTTCGGATATGCTGCAGATAGTGGGGATCGACATGAACGCCAGCATGATGGATGCGTTGAACAGGTTCAAGCCGGTGGGAATGTCAAATACGCGCTGGAGAAACGGCGCTACCAGCACCATGCCGAAAAACCCGATGACTACCGATGGCAGTGCTGCCAGCAGTTCCACCATGGGCTTGACGATTTCGCTTACCCGGTTCGAAGCGATTTCAGCGATATAAATGGCTGTCATCACTCCCAGGGGGATGGAAATCAAGCCGGAAAAAAAAGTGACCGCCAGGGAGGCGACAATCAAAGAGAGAATACCGAAATCAGCAGGATCGGATGTGGGATACCAGTATTTTCCAAAGATGAAATCCTTGACAGAGATGGATTTGAATATGGGCATCCCTTCTTTGAAGAGGAAAAGGGTGATCAACAAGAGAACGGTCAAAGACGTCAGGGCCACCATGAAAAACAGGGTGTGCATGGACCGTTCGGTAATAACCCGCTTGTTTTGATTCATCAGGAATGTACCTTGTACTCTCTTAATTTCGATCTAAATCCGTTCTGTGAGTGGATGCACAGTTGACGGGACCCTGGTTCTGGAGGACCAGGGTCCCGCTATATTAATATAGCGGCACGTAACCACTGTCTGCCACGTGTTTCTGTCCTTTTTCGGGATTCAGCATGTAATTGATGAAATTCAAGGTGTCGCCTTCGGGCCAGCCGTTGGTGAACATGAAAAGGGGGCGGCTGATGGGGTACGTTCCATTGAGGGTGGTTTCGTTGGTACCCTGGATGCCATTGACCGTCAGTCCTTTGACGCTGCTGTTCACATAGCCGATGCCGATATAGCCGATGGCGTATTTGTTGTTGGAAACCGCCTGCACGATGGCGCCGTTGGATGCCATGATCTGGGCCCTGGGCGTGACGCGCTCGCCTTTCAAGACTTTTCCTTCCCATGTCTCATAGGTTCCGGAAGATGTATCCCGGGAACATACAACAATTTTAAGATCCGGTCCATCCAGTTCTTTAAAATTGGTGATGTCGCCCTTGTAGATGGCTTTGAGCTGGTCCAGGGTAATGTTGGTCATGGGATTGCTGGGATGAACCACCGGAATAATCGAGTCATAGGCAATGGCGTACGGCACCGGGTAGACGCCTTTGCCGACGGCCATGGCGACTTCTTTATCCTTGATAAAGCGGGATGAATCGGCGATGTCGGTGGAACCGTCGATAATCGCCTTGATGCCGTTGCTGGAACCGCCGCCGGAAAGCGATATGCTCACGTCCGGGTTGGCTTTCATGTAGGCTTCTACGGCCTTCTGGGCAATGGGCAGTACGGTGGTCGATCCCTTGATGACCAAATTGCCTGCCAAAGCGCCGGTTGCAAAGATCAATCCCAATGCGCCGATCATAATCATGGTTAAAAGCTGTTTTTTCATTTTTCCTCCATTTTTTTAATTAATGTTTCCTAATTTGAGCGATTGTCGAGGTTGCTGCAGCTACAAGGAAGATGCTATTTCGCTATAGTGATCTATGCGGTATGGCATCTGACGCCGTAGATGCGGTAAGATCGGCAATCCCAACGGGTTTCAAATTTTAAGAATTCAAATGGATCAATTCCTTTGAAAATATTTCTAATCTCAATATTCTTAAAATTTGAAACGCTCACTTTAGTTAGTAAATGGCCTGCGAATAAACACAGGTCAAATGATCACGCTAAAACGCTTTCGGGAGGAAACATAGACCGGATCTGTTAGAATTGTGTTAGGGCAAAGTTAATTATTGATGAATTATTGATTAAAATTATGCAATAGTTTTCACATAAAATATCCAATCATTTACATATTTACAGGTTAAAAAAAGTATGCTAAAGGACTAACAGCTTGAATATCATATGGAAATAGATTTAATGTGATGTCTCGCATGATTTTTGCACGTCAACCGGATGAAACGCGCAGGATTGGACAATGCGCATTTAGCACCTCACATTCCTTATGAGAAATATACATGCGATGAAAGAAGCGAATCTCTTGGACAACGGGGGCAGGCGGTCGGGAATAGACAGACGGGTTTTTACATATGCGATACACATCCCCGAAAAAAGATGTGCTGGTGATCGCAGATGCGGCGGGGACAGGAGACATCAGCCAAGGAAATCTGCTTAGCTGATTGGCCTGTTGATACGGTTTTGATTAAGGGCGGATGTGATAACGATCCGCCCTTTTTTTATTCAATTTTTAACCTTTTTGAAATTTTTCCCCAGATTTCCCTTATGGGATGGCTGGATGCAGAAGATGCGTCATACTCAAAAATTGTTTTCGCCTGAACCATTGCGTGGGTGAATGCCGGGTCAAAGGGGATTCGGCCCAGACATTCAATCCCGGCGGTCTGCGCATAATTTTCGATATCTTTTGTCAGCTCCAAATTGAGATCAAACTTGTTGATGCAGATCATCGCGGGAACTTTAAAGTGTTCGGCAAGCTGGCATACGCGTTTCAAATCATGAATTCCTGATACGGATGGCTCTGTAACCGCTAAAACAGCATCAGCGCCGCCGATAGATGCAATCACCGGACAACCGACTCCCGGCGGACCGTCCGTTAATATCAGACCGGCCCCTTCCTGTTCCGCCAGTTTTCTGGCTTCACTTCGTACCAGGCTGACGAGCTTGCCTGAATTTTCCTCTGCAATTCCAAGCCTGGCATGAACCATAGGGCCGAACCGCGTTGCGGATATGTACCACTCTCCACATGTGTTGATGGGAAAATCGATGGTTTTTTCCGGACAGAAATAAACGCAAACACCGCAGCCTTCACATGCAATGGGATCGATTACAAAATCATCACCAATGGCATCCCATTTGCACAGGTTTTGACATATGCCGCATTCCGTACAGCCGTCTTTGTTGATAACAGCAGTATGGCCGCTTTGAAAATCATGTTGTTGCTTTATTGATGGATCGGTCAAAAGATGGAGATCCGCAGCATCAACATCGGCATCACACAACACTTTGTTTTCCGCAAGCGTTGCAAATGCCCCCATGATGCTGGTTTTCCCGGTTCCACCTTTGCCGCTGATCACAATTAATTCTTTCATTTTTCCGTTATGCCCGTTAGCCCGTTAGCCCGTTGCTTCGTGGACCCGTTGGCCGGTTAGCTATTTTAAATTTTCGTGTTACTCTTAGCTAAATTGAGTGGTACGCAGTTCCATGTAAAGTAGCGCAGGTCTTTAGACCTGCCAAAACGGTGTACGAGCAGAGCTGAAGCTCTGCGCTACATTATAAAGTTAACAGCATTGACCCGCGATCCGTAGCGCGTAAGTGGCCGCATGGCCGATGAGCCGATTGCTGCTTACCGGGTGCTGACGATATCATTGATACGGCGAAATAAGTCGCGAAATTTTTGCTTATATTCCGGGAGTTCATCGATAATCAGTTTTCCGCTGGAATAGGCTTCGGCGATCCGTCTTTCAAATGGGATCTCCAGCAATATGGGGATGCCCTCAGATTCAGCATATTGCTTCACTTTGTGATCCCCCATGTCGGATCGATTAATGATCAATCCGTGGGGGATATCAAGCATTTGAACAGCGCCCACAGCCAGTTTTAAATCATGAAGGCCGAAAGGAGTAGGCTCCGTGACCAGAACAACGAAATCCGTGCCCTTCATTGCTTCAATAACCGGGCACGATGTGCCGGGAGGTGCATCGATAATCGCTATTTTAGTTGGGTCAGCCAGGGCTTTTACCCTTTTTATCAATGGAGGAGACATGGCTTCACCTACCCGCAATCGGCCAAACACGAGTTCTATGCCGTTGTAATGGCCTTTTTCGATCATGCCGAGCTCACGGAAGCCTTCGCGAACAGCTCCCTCAGGGCAGACTTCCATACAACCACCACAACTATGACAAAGTTCTGAAAATACCATAACAGCTGTTTCTTTGAGCACAGCGATCGCTTTGAACTGACATATTTCTTCACATTTTCCGCAGAAATTGCATTTTTCTTTGTCGATTTCCGGGACGGGCGTTGTGACGATTTCCTTCTTCATTGCTTGAGACGGCAAAAACAGAAAGGCATTCGGTTCTTCAACATCACAATCCATGAGTTGAATATTGTGCTGCAGGGATGCTGCAAGATTGGTGGCGACCATTGTTTTGCCGGTTCCGCCTTTGCCGCTGGCGATGCTGATGATCATGATATGAGTTCCATTATTCTATTTCTAAAGCATTTCCAAATGATCCGGACTGCTATCATTTTATCACTTGACCCCTCGAATCCTTGAATCCTCGACCCCTTTTTGTTAGTGATCACAGAGATTATCCCCTGCAACCAAAGCGTTCTTCAGATAGTCTTTCACAAGAATCTCCGGATCTTCCACCGGGGCTCCGGTAATCACTTCAATACCCGCCTGATTAAAAAGATTGATGGCCATGTTTCCCATGCCGCCCGCGATGATCACACTGGCACCCATTTCCTTCAACCACGCGGGCAGCACGCCGGGTTCATGGGGGGGTGGAACAACGATGTCCTTCTTTGTAATTTCATTTTCTTCGACTTGCAGGATTGCGAACTCCTTGCAATGCCCAAAGTGTGCCGTTAATTTTCCATCGGCAAGTGGTATGGCAAATTTCATATTGTCCTCCTGGTGATGTTTGGTTTATGCCCAATGTCCTTCTACATTTGCTTGCGTCGTTTTTTGGAGTTTTCCATTTTTAAATTGCTCTATGGCCTGCTCGACGGTGCCGCCAGCGCCGGTGATAACGTTTACGCCCGCCTGTTTCAAAACCGTGAACGCTTTGGGGCCGCAGTTCCCGGTGATGAGTACGCCCGCTCCGGTTTCTGCAATGGTTTTTCCGGCCTGAATCCCTGCTCCCTGGGGGAGATTGAGGTTTTGTGAATTTTCAACCACCTGGAATTCCATTGAATCCGGATCGACGATAATAAAATATTCACATCTGCCGAAACGGGGGTCAACTGCCGAGGATAAGTCTTTGCCTGATGATGTTACAGCTATTTTCATGATCGCGCCTCCTCTAACGTGATTACAAAACTATAATGAGAATATGCTCATAACGTGTAAAATAATTTCAATGTCTCAAAATGTCAAGCATTTATTCAAAAAAAATTTAAATTATCTCATTTCGGGCTTATAGCCAACAACAAATTCATGCCTCCATTACTGGTTCCAAGCGCCAGCGCCCCATCATTCATTTCCGATGCATATTCTATTCAATGAAATATAATGATCAAATGATCAATAAAATGCTTGACACCTTATTTTTAAAGCTATATATTATGGTCAAATGACAATAACAACAAATGGACTTGGACATGCCACGACCAAAAAAAATGAGATCCGTCTCCGGATATCCTTCCATGCAAGCATTTGTCCCTGTGGGCATACCGCAAACAGGCGAGCTGATTTTATCGATAGAAGGGATGGAGGCCATTCGACTCACTGACTTCGAACGGCTCGATCAGGAAACCGCGGCAAAAATAATGGAAATTTCCCGTCAGACATATGGCCGGATTTTAAGTGAGGCAAGATCGATTGTGTCGGAAGCTCTGGTAACAGGAAAGGCGATCAGGATTGAAGGCGGAACCTATGAGATTCGTGGAATGGCGCACAGGCGCCACAGAAGAGGGCGTGGACGTAATTTTTAGCATATAGATTAGATGACGACCCCTCGAGTTTTGGTAGGGTTGCAACAGTAAACGGAAATAGCATGGGATCAACGAATTCGGAGATGATCCAAAAGAAAGTGAGGTGAAAAAATGCCGAGAAAAGATCAAACAGGTCCGTCCGGTCAAGGCCCTGGAACCGGAAGAGGGAAGGGTGGATGTAAGGGCGGAAAAAGTGGAGACGGAAAAGGATCCGGAACAGGTTCCGGCCGTGGTTCCGGCCGTGGTTC
>CAYTAQ010000056.1:13621-23577 GCA_964435695.1 uncultured Desulfobacterales bacterium
GGTTCCGGCCGTGGTTCCGGCCGTGGTTCAGGCCAGGGTCAAGGCCAGGGTCAAGGCCAGGGTCAAGGTCAAGGAAGAAATCGTTAAAAGGAGGTGCGTAATATGCCAGGTTTTGATAGAACCGGTCCGCAAGGAGCAGGACCCATGACAGGCGGGAGAAGGGGATTTTGTAATCCCGCAGCCGGCGACATTCAGCCGGTTTATGGCAGGGGATTCGGGTATGGTGCCCAAAGAGGCGGGCGGCTAGGTTTGGGAAGAGGATTCCGAGGCGCCAGGGGCATGGGACGGCAGTTTGTCCCAGGCGACGTCGGTTATGCACAAACCGATCCGCCTTTGTCGATGACGGAAAACGAGGGTATTTTAGCTAAGTTGAAAGAAGGCGTCGATACAATGAACGCATCGCTATCGTCAATGAATCGGGTGCTTAGTGAGCTGAAAGATCGAATAAAAACCTCCCAGGAATGAAGCTTTCTTTAGTAATCTGCGGGAAGTTTCGTTGAATCGTGTACGAGAACGGGTGCGTGTACGTTAACGAGGGACAGAATCGAACTGCCGACACGGGGATTTTCAGGATCCCCATCTCATCTGTCCCTCGTTTGCCTTAATTATTCCAATGAATTGTTTTATTTGCTTATTTTACTCTCTTCCAGAATTCCGAATTACCTCAAAACACCCTATTTCACTCGTTAAGGACTTGTTTGCATGCACATGCGAACAATCTGGGATCCGAGAAGAACTTGAAAGAGTGACCACACCTTAAAATTCTCCGATTCTTATTCCTTTTCGAATCGTTGAGCAAATCAACCCCCGCCTAATGTGCAGATAGCTTCATAGCTGTAAAAAGAAAGACCGTTTCGATCCGATACTAATACCGGAAAGAGATATAAAAGCAGCTCTTGCTGCCCCAAAGCACCCAAGAATCCATCCACGATAAATCGATGCGGAAGAAAGCTAAAGTCCCCATCGATGCACCGGACCCTTTCAGGATTGAGAACCTTCTTTTCTATCCACCATAGCCGCGACGGGGAAACTGCTCCACCAGAAGTCCGGCAGATCCACAAAAATGACATTGAACAGCGGCGCCCATAGCCAAAGGCCGACTTTTTGCCGCTTTAACTGGCTTCATACACCATGCCGGCAACACTGTTGAAGATGGATTATCCATGTTTTTTTGAGTCATACCGTTCTATTTTATAATTTTGATTCGATGAAAGGGGATATTTTGTATAGATTTTTTCTTGACTGACCAAGAGCGTCTATACAGCCAAAAATTGAATTTCACCATTAGGCTGACTCCATTGCTTTTTTCTCATGGTTACGATATTCATTTCAATCATCAGAATGCCTTCAAGAAATACAAGAGAACCCATGAAGCCTGAAAATATACATACTAACGAAACAGTGGACTTCAGCCGCAAGTGGCATGCCATGGCAGCAGTGGGTACCGGTGTCTTTCTGGCTACGGTGGATGGCAGTATCATCAATGTATCGCTACCCACATTGGTGCGCGCACTGCATACTGAATTTGCCGTGGTGCAGTGGGTGGTGCTGGCATATCTGCTTACTATCACCAGCACAATGGCCAGCATTGGTCGGCTGGCCGATATGGTTGGGAAAAAATCTATTTACATGATTGGATTCATTATCTTTACTCTTGGGTCCGCCCTTTGCGGACTGTCTCCATCGGTGAAATGGCTTATCGGGTTTCGTGTGCTGCAGGCCACGGGTGCGGCCATGACCATGGCGCTGGGAGCCGCGATTGTTACAGAAGCATTTCCTCCGATTGAACGAGGTAAGGCCATGGGTATAATCGGCTCCATTGTTTCCATAGGCATCGTGCTGGGACCGGCATTGGGGGGAGTAATTCTGAGCGCTCTCTCCTGGCGCTGGATTTTCTACGTCAACCTTCCTGTGGGTATCATCGGAACCATCATGGTGCAGCGCAACCTGCCCGATTTCAAACCCAACGGCCGCCAGCAGTTTGATGCCTGGGGGGCCCTATCCCTGTGTTCAAGTATCTCATTCCTGCTGATAGGATTGACCCTGGGGCAAAAGCAAGGTTTTTTTCATCCGTTGGTTTACCTTCTCTTAGGATTATGTTTGATCCTGCTGGCGCTTTTTATCTTCATCGAACATAAAACAGCCCAACCCATGATTAATCCGAAATTATTCCATAACAACATTTTCAGCATCAATCTGACTACCGGCTTTATTAGTTTCGTCGGCCTAGGCGGCACTGTGATTCTCCTGCCTTTCTATCTGGAAAACATTCTGAAGTTTTCCTCTATGCAGGTAGGGCTGCTCATGGGCATCGTTCCTGTGATGCTCGGAATCACATCTCCTTTTGCGGGTACATTGTCGGATCGTATTGGCAGCCGTAAAATTACCATGGCCGCTCTGGTGATACTGCTTATCGGATTTTTAGCCGCCGGTACCCTGAATCAGCACACCACGGTATTGGGATATGCTGTGCGGATATTCGCTGTGGGTGTGGGCATAGGCAGCTTCATATCTCCCAACAACAGCGCAATCATGGGAGCTGCTCCTCGCCACCAGCTGGGCATAGTTTCGAGTATGATGGCCCAATCGCGCACATTAGGACAAACTGTCGGTGTTGCAGTCATCGGTGCTATTTGGGCCGGACGTACTATCTTTTATGCCGGTTCAGCGTTCAACGGCGGTGCCACGCTGGCCCCGGTCGATGCTCAAATATCCGGTTTGCATGACGCTTTTTTTACCGCCGCTGTTTTGACTGTCATTGCTTTGCTGCTAAGTATTCGAGCCTACACTCAGGAAACTTGCAGAGCAGGAAAATAAGTTAGCGGGTGCAATTCTTCCTCCTGATATAATCTCCATAGGTATCTCTGCAAAATGGTCTGTCCTCTGCTTTTAAAATATCCATTGTATGCTTTTTATCGTGAACAACATAAGGCACTTGATCTCGTTGCAAGAAGGATATTTCTTCACCGGCTTTTGATTAACACAATTAATCTTCAATTCGCTTAAATCCGATGAAAATGACCAAGTCATTACCGGACCAGCAGCCATGGTTATATTGGACTCCCTTATGGTATTCAGAGATGACCGATTTTCAGAATAGTGCGTTCCACATTTCAAATCGTTATTGTTTCAGCACAAAAGACTTGATTGATAAATAGCGTCACCTGAGTTCGTTGAAAGGTATTCGGAAGTTTGACGATGAGCTTGCAACGATTTGCATAGTAATAGAGAAACAATTCCTAAACCAATGGTACAAGAAGCTGTCGCTTTTCTTTCTCGCTGAGATGCCGCCAGGCGCCTTCAGGCAGATTGCCCAGCCGGATGTTGGCAAAGTTTATCCGTTTTAATTGGATGACATGGTTTTCCAACTTTCTGACCATCCGCCGAATCTGCCTGTTTTTGCCTTCTTTCAGCTTGATGCGAAACCGCTTTTTAGACAGCCTGCGGACGATTGCCGGTCTTGTTTTTCCCCCCATGATGACCATACCGTCAGCCATGGTTTTCAATGCACTGTCGGATATGCTTTTGGCAACAATGACATCATATTCCTTTTCATGGTCAAATGACGGATGCAATAGCCGGTGATGAATCTCTCCGTCGTTTGTCAACAGAAGCAGTCCTGTAGAATCCTTGTCCAGTCGGCCGATGGGGTATATACGTTCCGGAATATCGATCAAATCGCCTACGAGCTTTTCTTTCTTCTGCTCGCAGGACGTGACATATCCTTTGGGTTTGTTCAGGGCAATGTATAATAGGGGGAGGCTGCCGGATAACAGGCGTCCGTCAGCCTCGATCCTGTCTTTTCCCGGGTCCACTTTGGTTCCGAGTTCAGTGACAACGGCGCCGTTGACCTTGATTTTGCCTTCTTGAATATAAACTTCTCCGTGCCTGCGGGAGCAGTATCCAACGGACGAGAGAAATTTTTGAAGTCTTACCAGAGGCATTTTTATGTCCGTATACGGGGAATTGGATAAAAACAAAAAATAGAAACCAATCACGAAATTAATCTATTAATCTATTTCTTTTTTTTCGTGCTTTCGCCCTTTCGTGTTTTCGTGATAAAGGGGTTTTTCACTTCCCGTCTACCACGTGAAATGCGTTTCAATCCTAAATTCTGCCTACTGTATTCTGTCTCCTGTTTCCTGATTCCTTGTTCAAGACCGATAATCCGCATTAATTTTTACGTAATCGATGGAGAAATCACAGGTCAGAACGGATGCTGTTCCATTTCCAATGTTCAAATTTATGGTGATGGCGAATTCCGATTTCTTGAGTACCTCGGTTGCTTGAGCCTCAGCCGTTGCCCCGCATCCCAACCCATTCTTTACCATCTGAACATCATCGAAGGTGATGTCGATTTTCTCAGGCTCAAGGGGGACATGCGCCCTGCCGGCAGCAGCGATCAGTCTTCCCCAGTTGGCGTCTTCGCCAAAGAGGGCTGTTTTAACGAGCGGCGAGGTTGCAATGGTATTGGCAATGGTCAGGGCATGCTGATCCGAAGACGCACCGCTGATACGGACGTCGACGCATTTGGTGACCCCTTCTCCGTCTTTCACAAGCATTTTAGCGAGTGTTTTCAGGACATGGTCAAGCTGCCCCTGAAATGCATCCATCGCGTTTGAATCTTCAACCTTCGCACCTGAAAGACCACTGGCCATTATAAATGCAACGTCATTGGTACTGGTATCTCCGTCGATAACAATCCGGTTTAAAGATTTTTCAACCGCCGCTGAAAGTAATTGCGTCAGACGCTGATGAGGGATATATGCGTCCGTGCATATAAAGCACAGCATGGTGGCCATATCCGGTGCAATCATTCCCGAACCTTTGGCGATGCCGACAATGCGATAATCGGCGCCATTGATCCGATCCTCACGAAACACCATTTTGGGCCGGGTATCGGTGGTCATGATGGCCTGGGTAAAATCATTATACGCATAGGGTGTTAATGCTTGGACCAGGCCGGGTATGGCGGTTTTTATTTTACCGACGGGCAGAGGTGCACCGATAACACCGGTTGAAGCCGTCAGGACTTCCGATTCTGCAATATCAAGCTCCGAGGCTAGGGACCGCGTCACTTCCATTGCATCCTTCATCCCCTGACTACCGGTACAGCAATTGGCATTGCCGCTGTTAGCGATGATGGCACGGCATGAGCCCTGCTGGATGCGTTCCATGGACAAGAGAACCGGTGCGGCTTTGACTTTGTTTCGGGTAAACACCGCAGCCACTTCAGCCGGTTTTTCAGCCGCTATTAATCCGAGGTCTTTTTGACCATTTTTTTTCAGTCCGGCATGGATGCCGCTTACCTTAAAACCTTTACATGATATTTTATTCATTGCGTTATCCATATGGTTTAAGATGAACTTCGCTTGCTTTGCTCACAATTGGAATGATGGAATAGTGGAATGCTGGAATACCGGGTACACTCCGTTTCAATTGCATGATTTTTGGGACTTTAATAATTGCAGTTTACAGTATCCGGGATGAAAATCAATAGCCAAACAATATAAGACAATATTTGACAGATGCATGGTTTTGTCTATAAAGTTGACCCTTAGTTTTGATATAAACCTTCCACCGCCGGTCTGATGTTGATAGATACTTGGCACCATGGGTTTTTTGGAATAATGAAAATCCCCCCTGACCCCCCTTTTTCAAAGGGGGGAAACGTGGGTGGCCATTCATCGGTAGAGGGCTTCCTATATGGGTGTAAGCTGATTGCGGTGTGACAGTTGTAACATCAACTCAAGTCCCCCTTTAGAAAAGGGGGATTTAGGGGGATTTGTAAAAAGATCGAATAACTTTCTTTATGGACCAAAGAAAGAGGTAGCGGAATGAAAAAAAAATTGGCATGCCCGGACTGCGGTATTCGTCTGGCTGTTCTGCGGTCATGAAAGAAGGTTTGTTTGCGTTGCAGGTCCTGCAATAGGGAATACACCATCGATCAGTTCGCTCAATTGCTGGATGATGCGACTGAAAATGAGCTGGCCGATGTCCCCTGTGACAGGTTTTAATTCGAGGTAAGGTATGAACATGGTACTTTCCAGCCTCTTTCCGGTTTTTGCACTCCTCATTTTAGGACGTCTGCTGAGGTATTTCCATCTGACCAGTGAAACCTTTTTGAAAGCATCCGACCGCCTGGTTTATTTTATCTTTTTTCCCATACTGCTGTTCTGGAAGATCGGGGGGGCACAGACCGGATCAATCTTGGCGTGGGATCTGTGTTTCAGCTCGCTGGTTTCCATTGCTATTGTATATGTCGTCAGCGCCGCGGCCCTGAAGATTTTCCATGTATCCAGTTTCAGGGCCGGCACATTCTCCCAAAGCTGCTACCGGTTCAATACCTATATCGGGATGGCCATTATTTTTTATGCGCTGGGCGATGAGGGCATCATGCATTTCGGTATTTTGGTCGGATTTGTGATACCCTTTATCAATATCCTGGCGGTTTCGACGCTCATCTGGTATTCGGGCCGCGAATTCTCACAGGGCGAACGGCTGAAAGTCATGATAAAGGAGCTGGTCACGAACCCTTTGATCCTTTCATGCGTAGCCGGGTTGCTATACTTGAAATGGGTGAATTATTTTCCTCTGTTTGTCGAGAATACCTTTCGCCTTTCATCCGCCGTTGCCATGCCCTTGGCACTGATATCCATCGGCGGTGCCCTGACGCTTAAAAGCCTGAAGGGAAATTATAAACTTTCTCTGGTGGGCGCCGTCATCAAACTCATCATTTTGCCAATCATCGGCTTTTTTTGTTTGAAGATGTTTCATGTCAGCGACATACCCTTCAAGGTCGGCATGATTTTTTTTACATTGCCCACGTCCGCCTCCATATATGTGCTGTCATCCCAGCTCAACAGCGACACGGACCTGGCCTCGGCATCCGTCATGTTGTCCACCGTTTTATCCTTCATTTCTTTGTCTGTGGGATTGCTGCTTTAAAACAGAGGTGCTGAATGACCAGTAATTATCGACTTACCATCGAATATGACGGCAGCGACTTTCATGGGTGGCAGAAACAGAAAAAAGACCGCACGGTTCAAGACGAGATTGAAAAGGCCCTTTCCGTCATGACCGGCGAAAAAATCGTGATAAATGGTTCGGGAAGAACCGATGCCGGTGTTCATGCACATGGGCAGGTGGCAAATTTCAAGAGTGATTCCGGACTCAGCCCGGAGACGTTTCAAAAAGGCCTCAACAGCCTGTTGCCGGATGATGTGGTGATACTGGATTGCCGTCAGGTGGATGCGCAGTTTCATGCCCGATATGATGTGAAGCGCAAAATTTATCAATATAACATATTGAATCGTATTATACCTTCCGCCATCATGCGTCACTATGTGTGGTTTATCCGCAGAAAACTGGACGTGGAGGCCATGAAAGAGGCGGCGGGACATCTTGTCGGCTCCCATGACTTTAAGTCATTTGAAGGGACCGGCAGTCCCCGCTCCAGCACGGTGCGACAGGTTTTTCGCGCGGAAGTGCGGCAAACTGATACGGCGAATGTCGTATTTGAAATTGAAGCAGATGGATTTTTAAAATTCATGGTTCGAAATATCGTCGGTACGCTGGTGGATGTGGGGCACGGAAAACTGACCCCGGATGATTTCAATAACATATTTCATTCAAGAAATAGGAATTTAGCCGGGGCAACGGCCCCGCCACAGGGGTTGTTTCTGGTGAAGGTTGTGTATTGATCTAAAACCGGATGAATGCATACAATGTTAAGATTGTTGATTATCATTGAGGTGATAAAATGAAGGGAGTATAGGGACGGTCATGAATAAATGCATATCAATGAGATTGAAAGTATGATATAAGTTGACTATGCCACGCAAAGCCCGCATAGATGCGCCCGGGGCACTACATCATGTTATCTGTCGCGGAATAGAGCGGCGAAAAATATTTGATGAGGATGCCGATCGGGATAATTTTTTGGAACGCCTTGGAGCTATTTTAAAAGAGACGTCAACACCTTGTTACGGTTGGGCACTGATACCCAATCACTTCCATTTATTATTGCGAAGCGGCAACGCACCGATTTCCACCGTCATGCGCAGGTTGTTAACCGGTTATGCCGTCAGCTACAATCATCGCCATCGCCGCAGCGGGCATCTTTTTCAAAACCGTTTCAAATCCATATTATGCCAGGAAGACCTCTATTTAAAGGAGTTGGTGGCCTATATTCACCTTAATCCACTGCGGGCCGGGATGGTCACCGCTCTAAAAGACCTGACAAAATATCCCTATGGTGGTCATAGTGTTCTTTTGGGCAAGCAGAAACGAGACTTTCAAGATGTTGATTATGTGCTGCGGCTATTCGGAAAAAAGGTAGCAGTGGCACGGCACAATTATGGCGGATATGTTCATAAAAGAATGGGTTTAGGTCAACGCCCTGAGTTGGTAGGCGGAGGATTGCTCAGAAGCAGTGGCGGCTGGGGTGTATTAAAGGCCATGAGCAAAGCGCGCATCCACCTGAAAGGGGATGAACGTATCCTGGGAGACAGCGATTTTGTCAAAGAAGTCCTGGCAGAGCAGAAGGAGCGGTTTGAGCGCCGCTATTGGCTTCAGGCTCAGGGTTATGATATTGATCGAGTGGTGGAGAAGGTGGCCAAGATCTTTGATATGGAACCGGCGGAGGTTCGAAAACCGGGAAATCAACCGCTGCGGGTAAAGGCCAGGAGTCTGGTCTGTTATTGGGCGGTCAGAGAATTGGGAATAAGCGGTACAAGCGTAAGCAAATTGCTAGGCATAGGTCAACCGGCGGTGAGCCGTGCGGTGGTTCGGGGGGAAAAATTGGCTCAGGATATGAATTTAAGCTTAATAAAGTGAGAAATGCATTTATTCATGACCGTCCCTCTTTATCCATATTTTAATCTTTTCTGCGATGCGATTGAAAAGGCTAAAGGGGAAGGCATTCTATTGTGGAAACGATGATATAAACAAGGCCAACCAGGGCTTTCAGTGGATCGCGAGGACTATGCGCCCACTGAAGCCCGCCGTTCGCGCCGCTGAAGCGGCGCGAATGCGGAATTGCCCTTGAGTCGAATGCCATGGCGCGCCTGCGGCGCGAACATGTCATTCGACCAGACAACCCCGCCTTACGGCAGGGCTTGCTGCCTTGCCGGCGCAGATGCGAAAAACGCTTCGCGTTTCCAGCTTGCGCCGTCTGCGGTTGCAGGTCAATTCCGCATTCGGTGTATAATAATTATGCGGTAATCGTTTTTTTGTTTTAACATTTCAATTGTGATATAGTTAGTCAGCTTGTCAAAATCAAATATAAATGAGGTGAAAATAATGAAACAATTTAAAATAGTTGTTGAGAAACATCCCGACACCTATGTTGCTTATCCACTCGGCTTAAAGGGCGTTGTGGTCGGTCAGGGTGATACATATGAAGCGGCATTGGCTGATGTTAAATCGGCAATTAAATTTCATATTGAGATATTTGGTCCTGAACAAATTGATGTTGATCCACCAATTCTGGAAGCTTTCATTGCAGAAACAGGAGTAGCTGTCTGATGTCGAAGTTTCCTGTTGACGCCCCAATTCGAAAAGTTGTTAAATCCTTTGAGCTTCTTGGATTCAATCTCGTTCGTGAGGGCAATCATATTGCAATGTTAAGAGAAAATCCAGATGGAACCCGAACTCCCCTAACGATGCCAAACCATTCAACAATCAAGAAATCAACGCTGAGAACCATCCTTACTCAATCAAGAATATCAAAGGATGAATTTTTGAATGCGTATTATAAATAATTTGTTGTAATTCTATTTTACCTTCACCGAACATGGCGCTGCATCAGAACTGCATTCCGCTGCGCTTCATGCAGTCTGGTGAGCTTTTCCGTTAGCATTAATACTTGACTTTCGGTCCGATTATGGTACTATTTTCGGACTGGAGGAAAAAACAATGAATATTACAAGTGATATCAAGCCGGTTACCTATTT
>CAYTAQ010000057.1:0-22772 GCA_964435695.1 uncultured Desulfobacterales bacterium
CAGCGAAATCAATTGGTCGCCGCCATGGCCGATGAAGTGTTCTTTGCGCATATCGCCCCCAAGGGACGAACTTGCGGGCTGTCAAAACAAATTGAAAAATGGAATGTTCCGATCTCCGGCTGAGCGTATGGTTGCGCAAGTCGAAGGGTGGATCCTAGGAATCAAATGAAATTTTTGCCTATGTAAGAAATTAGGAAATGCTGATCCTTTATTAAAGATATTCACTTTCTTACCCAAATCTTTGATAAGAATAATTCACCATAGAGGGCCATGCGTTCATGCATTTTTTTTAATCATTGAGACCCATTGGCAGATGGTCTTTTTTGGACGGTTCCATCTCATTTATTTGATATCATATTTTTCCATTCTCTGGCCCTGCATAATAGAAACCTGGTTTGTTCTTGAAAAAAATGATCAGACTGAATACATTCGTAGTAAAAAACGGATGGGAATAGAGATTGATGCACATCAGGATATTTACAACCGGTGGGACCATTGACAAGGTGTATTTTGATGCAAAGAGCACCTACGAGGTAGGGCCGCCTAACATCGAGACGATTTTAAATGAACTGTCATTGGAATTTGACTATACCGTGGAATCGCTGATGAAAAAAGACAGTCTCGATTTGACGGATCAGGACAGAACCTTTATCTATGAAGCGGTGGCCAAAGATCCGGCGGATAAAGTGATCATTACCCATGGTACGGATACCATGGTTGAAACGGCCAAAACACTTGCCGGCATCCAGGGAAAAACCATCGTGTTGACCGGTGCGCTCAAACCGGCCCTTTTTAAAATCACTGATGCGGTTTTCAACATCGGCTGTGCGGTGGCAGCGGTTCAGACAGTCAACCCCGGCGTCTACATTGTCATGAATGGACGCATTTTCCCCCATGACAAGGTCAGAAAAAATGTTCGGCTGGGAAAATTTGAAGCCGTCGAGTAACCAAAAAACGATAGTCCGAATCGGGTAAAAATGTAGATGATAGAAATGAAGAATGAAAACAGTATGGCGAAGGGCGTGCAGGTGGAGGCGGGGATCGAAAAGACGGTTGAGAAAAGCGGCGTATTATTTGAATCGGGCTATTATTGCGCGGAGAGCGTTTTGCTGGCAGTTGCTGAAGCCAAGGGGATTCAATCCGAATTGATACCGAAAATTGCTACGGGTTTCTGCAGCGGCACATCCAGAACATGCAGGCAATGCGGAGCCGTGAGCGGTGCGGTGTTGAGCATCAATCTGTTCACCGGCAGAAGCATACCGGGTGCACCGGTGGCAGAAAATTACGCTCTTGTCCGAAAATTGATCCAGCGGTTCACGGAAAAATTCGATTCAACCAACTGTCGGGATTTGATTCACTGTGATCTGGGGACGGATGAAGGACAGGCATTTTTCAAAGAGAACCATTTAAGAAAGGCCTGTATTGATTACACCCGGGAAGCAACACGCATCGTCATGCAGTTATTGGAGGACATTTCGCTACGGTAGTGGATAATCAATCGCCGGAGGCAGGGCAGACAGCCGATTAATAAACACCAAATACCAAACAACTACACAATTGGAAGCGGAACAAAACCATGAGCAGATACTGGAGCCCCGTTATCAGAGAATTGAAGCCCTATGTTCCCGGCGAACAGCCAAAACAGGAAAAACTTGTCAAGCTCAACACCAATGAAAATCCGTATCCACCGTCGCCTCGGGTGCTAGATATCATTCGCGAACGGGCCGACGAAACCCTCCGGCTTTACCCGGATCCCAACTGCGAGGCACTCAAGACAGCCGTTGCAGACTATTTCGGCATGGAAAACAGGCAGGTGTTTGTGGGCAACGGTTCCGATGAAATCCTTGCACTGGCTTTTTTGACGTTTTTCAAGCAATCGCGGCCGATCCTGTTTCCCGATATTACCTACAGCTTCTATGAGGTCTATTGCGATATTTTTCAGATTCCGCATAACAGAATACCGTTGACGGATGCGTTCGATATAGCCTTGAGCGCGTACGAAGCTGCGAATGGCGGGATCATCTTTCCGAACCCCAATGCACCCACCGGCAAGCCCGTTTCGTTGCGCAGCATCGAGGCGTTGCTTCAGAAAAACACGGAAACGGTGGTGGTCGTCGACGAGGCGTATATCGATTTCGGCGGTGACACGGCCGTCCCTTTAATTTCTGAATTTCCAAACTTGCTGGTTGTGCAGACCCTCTCCAAATCCCGATCCCTGGCAGGGCTGCGCGTCGGTATGGCTATGGGCGACAAAGCGCTTATCCAAGGTCTGGAGCGTGCCAAGAATTCTTTTAATTCCTATCCCCTGGACCGCCTTGCCATAGCCGGCGCCGTTGCCGCCATGGAAGACGATGCATACTTCCAGCAAACCCGCCGCCAGGTGATGAAAACAAGAGAACGGACCGTATCGGAACTTGAAAACATGGGATTTTCAATTTTCCCCTCAAAAGCCAATTTTATATTCATCCGGCATGAAACAGCAGGCGCCGAAGCACTTTTCAGACAATTGAGGGAAAACGGTGTTCTGGTGCGCTATTTTGACAAACCGCGGATCGACGAATACCTGCGGGTCACCATCGGGACGCCTTCGGATATGAACACATTTTTAAAGGCCCTGAAACAGATACTGAAAGTATGAGAGCTAAAATGACTCAGGACAACGCCGCTTTTTTGGTGAAAAAAGACTACCCGCCTCAAGCCCATATCCTGAGGGATCTACGATTGTCCCTTACGTTTCAGGACCCGGAATGTGCGACGGTCCGGGCACCGGTGACCCCGGAAGTCTGTTCGGACAACGGCTCGATTCATGTGGGAGTGCTGGCTACCCTGACGGATGTCTTGGGCGGATTTCTTGCCATGAAAACATTTTCTCCGGACTGGATGGCAACTGCGAACTTATCGATCCATTCAGTCGGCTCTATCTCATCCGGAACTGTTTCCGCCACCGGGCGTGTTATCCGGTCCGGCCGCACAACCGCCGCGGTGAGCGCGGAAATTTTTTCCGGCAACGGTGCTGCTGTTCCGTCGACGTGTTTGGCAGGCTCCGCCATGATCACCTATTCAAAAATCGAAGGCCTCAGGGCCGGATTGGGGGCAGATTTTGAAAAGACCCGGAAGGTCGATTTTCAATGGCCGGGCGGGAGTTCCGGGCTGAATAGGCATGTGGTTGATCAAACCGGGCTTCAATTTTTGCCGGAAAGACCAGGCAATACGGTGCTGAATATGACCGAATATATTCGCAACAGCTTCGGGTCTCTGCAGGGCGGAATGATTGCGATGATGGCGGATGTGGCCGGCCAGTCCGCCGCCCGGGCGGCCACTGGAAGCCGGCTGACCACCGTGGACCTGATTCTTCATTATCTTTCGCCGGGTCGATTCGGCCCGTTCACAACCGATGCACGCGTGCTTCGCTCAAACAATGTTTCCGCTTTAACCCGCGTCGAAGTGAAAGACACCGGAGACAATTACCGAATCATTGCCGTGGCCATGAATACAGCTGTACTGGAAGGCGGCAGCCCGCAATGAAGCGGATGACAATGTTCAGGAAATACCCAGGGGGACGGGCCATGTCCTCACCACCCGATCAACAGCCGCTGTTTGAACGTATTTTTGCTGCGGTAGGGACCATACCTGAAGGAAAAGTATCCACCTATGGACGGATTGCGCAGTACATCGGCTGTTCAGCGCAAATGGTCGGTTTTGCCATGGCTGCGGTTCCGGACGACAGTGACGTTCCCTGGCACCGGGTCATAAATTATAAAGGGATGATCAGCCGGCGATCGGACGGGTACAGCGACGGCATGCAGCGCGCGCTTCTGGAGACGGAGGGTATCCGGTTCGATGAAACCGGACACGTGGACCTGAAACGGAACGGATGGCTGTTTACGCGTCTTCCTTGTACAACTGATGATATTTGAAGACCCTGTGAATGTAGCGTTTGGTTTGCTTGAACGGCGGTACACCGCCGTATTTTATCACCTGCCGGCTTCCTGCATTATACGCGGCCAGGGCGAGCTTGATGTCTCCGCCAAACTTGTCTATCAGGGTTTTTAGATAGAGTGAGCCGCCAAAGATATTGTCTTCGGGATCAAAGCTGTCGGTTACACCGAGTGACTTCGCGGTAGCCGGCATCAACTGCATCAATCCTCTGGCGCCGCGTTTGGAAATCGCTTTTGGATTATACCTGGATTCAGCCATGATAACGGCTTTGATCAGGGCCGGATCGATCTTGAACGCATCAGCGGCATTGTGGATAATGGGTTCAAAGGACCGACTTAATCGATGATGTTTCGTTTTATTTTGAGCCTGTAAACCGGAATGCCGCTGATTGCTGACGATTTTTTCGGCGGGAACGACGACCGCTAAATTTTTGGACGAGATGCGTGAGTCAGCCGGCAGCGCAACCTTGGGGGGTGTTACAAGTTCCGGCACGACATGCTGCTGAGAACTGGTCGTGCCGGCCGTTCCCAGGATAGCCACTCCAAAAAAAATAATTGAAAATATGGCTAATTTGCTTGTATATTGTATCATAATATTTACATAAATCCATTGCGCCTATTACAAAAAAACCCAGGTTGCATCTTCCTGTTTTTCAGCTTAAATTGTTTCAAAACGAAAAAAATTTCAAGCATTCATTTACATTTTTTGTCCATGAATTGAGCGCTTAAAAATTTAAAAAAAACGGCATTGGGTTTATTTCTAATGAATTCTGCCGGTTGATGCTTATACGGTTTTAAACGCTCAATTGCGCATTCACAAAACTTAATCAGCAACCGCCGGATGTCAAATGGGTTTGCTAAAATTTGGAACGGAATAAACGCTAAATCAGTAAAGCGTGTAATATATTAAAACATAAGGGTATCGTTCTTGGCGTTGTATACATTGCCCGGCGGCCAAACCACGATACAGTGGACGCTAAGCAGCAACGAGCGGGTAGCAAACACCAACTGGAAAAAGGGGAGGAACATGGACTATAATTATCTGAAAGTGGAACGACTGGACGGCTTTATTTCAGAAATTACGCTCAACCGGCCGGAGCAGTTGAATACCTTTAATACCGGCCTTGCAACGGAACTCAATCAGGTATTTAAAGCTTTGGATAAAGACAATAGGGCGCGCGTCATCATCGTAAAGGGTGCGGGCAAAGCATTTTGCGCCGGCATCGATGTGAGTGAGTTTTTTGACAAAAGCGCCCTGGAGTACCAGCAATGGATCGAGCGAATGGAAAAGCCGCTGGTAACCATCAGCCGCATCGGCAAACCGGTCATTGCACAGGTTCACGGGGTTGCGGCAGCCAACGGCGCGGGCCTGGTGGCGGCCGCCGACCTGGCGATTGCAGCGGAGAATGCCCGGATCGGTTTGACCGCCATCAATGTGGGATTAAACTGCATTGGTCCGGTGGTGCCGGTTTCCCGCTCGGTGGGACGGAAGCGGGCCCTGGAGATGCTGTTCTTCGGCAATTTGTTAAAAGCGCCGGAGGCTTTGCAGATGGGACTTGTCAACCGGGTCGTCCCTGACGAAGTCCTTGAAGATCAAACGCGAAAATGGGCGGTTCTCCTGGCCACGAAAAGTCCTGTCGCGCTTCAGATTGCCAAAAAAGCTTTTTATGCAGCAGCGGATTTGGACTATTACAAAGCGTTTGAATATATGAACGAAGCCTTTGCCCGTCTCTGCACTTCCGACGACGCCAGGGAGGGCGTTTCTGCTTTTTTGGAGCGGCGGGAACCCGAGTGGAAAGAGAAGTAACGAACCTGCATTTCTCATGAAAATAATTTTTTTCATGAGAAATGCAGGTTTTTAATAGCCGAAACGGTGTATCGCTTTGGTATCCTTGCTCCAGTTTTTCTGAATCCGGACAAAAAGCTTCAGAAACACCCTGGCGCCCACCATTTCCTCGATTTCTTTTCGGGCAGCTTCCCCGATTTGTTTGAGCATGCTTCCTTTTTTACCGATGACGATTCCTTTTTGCGAATCCCGTTCAACGTGGATGGTAGCGTGAATGGTAATGCGTGTGTTGGCTTTTTCGCTTTGGAAGGTATCGACGGTGACGGCCACGGCATAGGGGATTTCCTGACCGGTCAGCCGGAATACCTTTTCCCGGATCATTTCCGCAGCGATAAACCGCATGGGCAGATCGGTGACGGCTTCTTCCGGATAGAGGGGCGGGCCGGTGGGAAGGGCATGGATCATGGCTGCCAAAAGATCTTCGAGCTGATCGCCGTGCCTGGCGGATATAGGTACCACCGAGAGAAACGGGTATTGATCTGTCCAGACGCTGATTTGTAAAAGAAGCGCCGGCTTTTTGATGAGATCTATTTTATTGAGCGCCAGTATCACAGGTGTTTTTTGTTTTTTCAGGGAGCTAATCAGGAGTCGCTCTGATTCGATATCCGCTTTGGATGCATCTGCCAGCATGAGGACCAGATCGACATCTCCTAAAACAGAGAGCGCGATCTCCACGATTCGGATGTTTAAAGGTTTGTCGGACGGGTGAATGCCGGGTGTATCGAGAAATACGATTTGGGCATCAGGCCGGTGTAGGATGCCGAGGATGCGATTCCGGGTGGTCTGGGGCTTTTTTGAGGTAATCGACAGTTTTTGACCCAGCATTTTGTTCAAAAGCGTTGATTTCCCGACATTCGGGGCGCCGATAATCGCAACAAACCCGGATTTAAAATTTTTATGCGTCATTTCAATCATATTCTATCGTTCGTTTTTTTCAAGCAAGGCATTAATGGCCGTCCAAATGGTTTCTTTGCCGGCTTTGGTCTTACCGGAAAAGAGAATAAAGTCTTGCGGGAGTTTAAAAAGCTGTTTGGAACTGGAAATCTGCTGTTTGATCTGCTGATTTTTGGAAAGCTTATCTTTTTTGGTTAGAACCGGTATGCAGGGTATGTTCTGTTGATTCAGCCAGTCGATAAAATCAATCTCATAAGAGCCGGGTGTCCGCCGGATGTCCAGAATCAATACCACCCCCTTGAGGGATTCCCGGCTGGAAAGGTAGGTTTCAACCATGGACCCCCAGGAGGCCCTTAAAGATTTTGGAACCTTGGCATACCCATATCCCGGCAGGTCCACCAGCGAAAGGGCGTTGTTGATTAGAAAGAAATTGATCAGCTGCGTCCGGCCCGGTGTTTTGCTGGTTTTCACCAGATGTTTGCGGTTCACCAGGACATTGATCAAGGTGGATTTGCCCACGTTGGAGCGACCGGCAAACGCGATTTCCGGAAAATCCGGTGACGGGTAGTGAGCGGGTTTTTGCGCGCTTTTTATGAATTCGGCGGATATAATATGCATAGGGGATATATGTTTTTCTTTAAATTTGCCTTTCTTTTAAATTAGACCACCTTGTTCAGGGGATATTCGATGATGCCTTCTGCACCGGCCTTCAGGAGGATCGGTATTAAATCTCTTACCACACCGATATCGACGACTGTTTCCACAGAGAACCAATTTGTCTCGTATAATGTTGCGACGGTAGGGGCATTCAGGCTCGGCAGCAGTGATATGATATCCTTTAGGCGCGCTTCGGAAACATTCATTTTTAATCCCACCAGTTTTTCACCGAGAAGCGCGCCTTTCAGCAGGAGGGCGATTTGTTCGATCTTTTGTCTTTTCTCTTGATTTTTCCAGGCTGTGTGATTGGCGATCAGCTGCGTGTTGGTCTCCATGAGGTTATGAATGATCTTGAGGCCGTGCGCCTTGATGGTGCTGCCTGTTTCGGTGACTTCCACGATGGCGTCCGCCATACCGGACACAACCTTTGCCTCTGTCGCGCCCCATGAAAATTCAACCGTGACCTGAATACCCTTTTCTTTGAAATAGCGTTCGGTATAGGCTACCAATTCAGTGGCGATTTTTTTGCCGTTCAAATCCTCCAGGGTTTTGATATCCGAATCATAGGGTACGGCTACAACCCATCTGGCATGCCGGGAACTGACCTTCGAGTAGACCAGGTCGGTTACGACGTGGACGTCGGAATTGTTTTCAGCAATCCAGTCCTTGCCGGTAAGGCCTGCCTCCAGCGTCCCGTTTTCAACATAGCGGGACATCTCCTGGGCGCGGCAGATGGCGCAATTGATGGTTTCGTCATCAATTTCCGGAAAATAACTTCTGCCATTCACATTGATTTGCCAACCGGAACGTTTGAACAGGGCAATGGTGGCATTTTGAAGGCTGCCCTTGGGGATGCCCAGTTTTAAAGGTGACTTCATTTTTTATAAACCTCCTTGGGATCGAATACCGGTTTCCCGACGATTTTGAGGTCTCCGTTTTCAACCTTTTTGAAAAAACAGCTGCGATGCCCGGTATGGCAGGCAGCGCCACCTACCTGCTCGACTTTCAGCAGAATGGTGTCATCGTCGCAATCGATCCGGATTTCCTTTACATGTTGGACATTTCCGGAGGTTGCCCCTTTGACCCAAAGTTCCTGGCGGCTTCGGCTCCAATAGGTTGCTTTTCGTGTGGAAAGGGTCGCTTCCCACGATTCCGGATTCATGTATGCAAGCATCAAGATTTCTCCGGTTTTATAATCCTGTGCAATGGCCGGTATCAGACCTCCGGTTTTTTCAAAATCCAACGTAATCATATTTGATTTCCTTGATATCCATTCATGCTCATGAAGCTAAATTTTCTAACTGTAGAGGTAACTAAAGTCAAATTGTTTTTTTATATTGTCTAATAGGATGACTTGTTGTAATTATTGAAACTTAATCCCTCATATCGATGATGGTGTTTCCCGTAAATAGTTTCTGATGGACGGCTGGAACCGTACATAAGCGCAGGAACTTTCCGGGCCGGAATGTATGGATGTCAACGACAGTCCACAAACAGGCGATAGAGACAGCCGAGGCATATGCTACGTAAAAAAAGAATTCAAAATACATCCGGATCACGTGTCGGGAAAAAACCACGGGGCTTTTTTGCCCAAATACTGCGATGGATCCTATGGCTGCTGTTTATTGCGATGCTGACCGGCGTAGCGACGATTGCGGGGGTCTATTTTTATTTGAGCAAAGACCTGCCCCAAATAGCGTCATTGACCGAGTACCGACCGTCGGTTATTACAACGGTGTATTCGGACGACAATCGAAAAATCGGCGAGTTTTACAAGGAACGGCGTATCGTCATCCCCCTTTCCGATATCCCCAAGCTCCTCAAAGAGGCATTTATCGCCGCCGAGGATGCAAGATTTTTTAAGCATGGAGGCATCGATTTTGTCAGTATTATCCGAGCATTTTTCAAGAATTTAGAAGCAGGAACCATTGTTCAGGGAGGCAGCACCATTACACAGCAGGTGACCAAATCCTTTTTTCTGACACCCGAACGAAACTACACGCGTAAAATAAAAGAAGCCATTCTTGCCTATCGTATCGACAAGACGTTTTCAAAGGCGGAAATCCTTTATCTGTATCTAAATCAGATATATTTAGGACACGGCGCCTATGGTGTGGAAGCGGCCGCCGAAAACTATTTCGGAAAATCCGCCAAGGAATTGAATTTGGCGGAATGCGCCATCCTAGCAGGTTTGCCGCAGGCACCCAGCCGGTATTCACCGTTTCGAAATGCGGAAAGGGCCAAGCAGCGACAAATCTATGTGCTTAACAGAATGGTGGGTGAAGGCTTTATTACGAATATTCAGGCCACCGAGGCCATTAATACGGAACTGGATATCAAGCCCAGAAGAAACTGGTACATTGAAAAGGTGCCGGTTTATACAGAGCATATTCGACGGTATATTGAAAAAAAATATGGTCCGGATATGCTCTATAAGGAGGGATTAAAGATATACACTGCCGTAAACATTGAAATGCAGAAGACGGCTCTTGAGGAAATCCGAAAAGGCCTCAGGGATCTGGATCGGCGGCAAGGATACCGAGGACCGCTGCGGCGGTTGAAATTTGAAGAGATCGAAGATTTTGCAGCATCGACTGATGCGAAATTGTCTGAAAATCCATTGGCGCCGGATCAGGTTGTCGAGGGCGTTGTCATCAATGTGGATAATGTTGAAGCCCGGGTCATTGTCAGGATCGGCAGCGAACAAGGCGCCATAAGGCTGGAAGATATGCGCTGGGCGCGAAAGCCGAATCCCGATGTGGCGTTTTATAAAGTTACCGTCAAGAACCCCGGCGATGTGCTGTCGGTGGGTGATGTTGTTTCCATCAGGGTCAAAGAGAAGCTTCCGGATGCAGAACTTTGGGAACTTTCTCTTGAGCAGGATCCGATCGTTGAATCAGCACTTCTTTGCATTGAATCTGAAACCGGGAATGTGAAGGTGATGGCCGGAGGGAAAGATTTTAATGAAAGCCAGTTTAACAGAGCGGTTCAGTCGCGACGACAACCAGGATCTGCATTTAAACCGATTATTTATGCAGCAGCTTTGGACAAGGGATATACGCCGGCGACCACAATCATTGATTCGCCCATCGTATTTCAAAACGAAGAAATGGATTTTAAATGGAAACCGGAAAATTATGCAAAAAAATTTTACGGTCCAAGACTTTTAAGAGATGCGCTTGCGAAATCCCGCAATGTTATCACCATAAAAATCTTACAGGATATCGGCATAGATTACTGCATCTCCTATGCCAGACGGCTTGGGATTACATCGCATTTGGACAAAGATCTGTCGCTTGCGCTGGGCTCTTCAGGCGTTTCCCTGTTGGAAATGGTCAAAGCGTATTCGGTATTTGCCAACCAGGGGTATCTGGTCGAGCCGGTATTTATTCTAAAAATTGTTGACCGTGACGGCAATGTGCTGGAAGAAGCCGGCACTGTTCGCGAGAAGGTATTGGAAAAAAATACCGCTTATATCATGACCAACCTACTGGAGGGTGTGGTGCAGGACGGCACCGGTTTTCGAGTAAAGGAGCTAAAAAGACCGGTTGCCGGTAAAACAGGGACAACCAATAATCTTTTTGATGCGTGGTTTATCGGATATACACCGCGCTATATTACCGGTGTTTGGGTGGGTTTTGACGCAGAGCGGTCTTTGGGAGAGTCCGAGACAGGATCCCGCGCAGCAAGCCCGATTTGGCTCGGTTTTATGAAGGAGATTCTCAAAGATAAGCTCGTGAAAGTATTTCAGGTCCCAGAAGGTGTTGTATTTGCGAAAATCGATGCCGAAACCGGGCTTTTACCCATTCCGGAATCCAAGAAGACAATTTTCGAGTGTTTTAAAGAGGGGACCGTTCCAACGGAGTACACAAAGAAACCCGATACCGTAACCGACGCAGAAGAATTTTTTAAATTGGACATGTAACACAATACGTTGAATTATCCCGCTTCGCTATTCAGAACAAGCTTATTGAGGCTTAAACAGCATAAATCTTAACCTATCAAAAGGAGTGTGTCATGGACAAAAAAGTAACGGTTGTCGGCGCCGGAAACGTTGGGGCGACAGCGGCTCAGCGGCTGTGTGAAAAGGAATTGTGCGATGTGGTCTTAATTGATATCATTGAAGGCGTGCCCCAGGGAAAAGCCCTGGATCTCACAGAGGCGGCCCCCATTGAAAAGCATGATGCCAAGGTGACCGGCACCAACGGATATGAAGCCTCCGCGGGTTCCGACATCATCATTATTACCGCCGGTATTCCCAGAAAGCCGGGTATGAGCCGGGACGACCTGGTAAGTACCAATGCCGGTATCATGAAGGGTGTGGTGCAACAGGTGGCAACGTTATCTCCCGAGGCCGTTTTGATCATCGTGAGCAATCCCTTGGATGCCATGTGTCATGTGGCTTATGAGACGAGCGGATTTCCCAAAAACAGGATTTTGGGCATGGCCGGTGTTCTCGATTCCGCCCGGTTTAGAGCGTTTATTTCCATGGAGCTCGATGTTTCCGTTGAGAATACCCATGCATTTGTGCTTGGCGGTCATGGCGACACCATGGTTCCCCTGCCCCGCTATTCCACCGTGGCGGGGATACCGATCACCGAATTGCTGTCAAAAGATCGCATTGATGCTCTGGTGGAGAGAACCGCCAATGGAGGTGCGGAGATTGTGAGCCTTCTGAAAACCGGCAGCGCGTATTATGCGCCGGCATCCGCGGCTGTGGAAATGGCTGAATCCATCTTGAAGGACAAGAAAAAAATACTGCCGTGTGCGGCCTATCTTGAGGGTGAGTACGGTATCAATGGTTTGTTTATCGGTGTTCCGGTCAAACTCGGCAGGACCGGCATTGAAGAGGTGATTCAGATTAAGCTGACGGATGAAGAGGAGGCTGCGTTGAATAAATCCGCCAATGCCGTTCAGGAGCTGGTTGACTCCATGAAGCATCTGGCCTGATTGATAAAATCAAAGCAGGAAATTGTTTAGCGACGCAATCTTCCGGCCGGTGATTTTGCCAAATGGCCGGAGGATTTTTGTAGTGTTGAGGGATTGGTTAAATACCTAGAAAAGCTTCTTTTACTTTTTCGTCTTGCAGAAGCTCACTTCCGGTTCCTTGCATGGTGATCCGGCCGTTTTCGAGCACATAGGCCCTGTCGCACATGGCCAGGGTCTTGGTGACATTCTGCTCCACCAGAAGAATGGTGACCCCTTCACTTTTTATTTGTTTGATCATGTTGAAAATATCCTGAACCAGAATCGGTGAGAGGCCCAGGGAAGGTTCGTCGAACATCATAATTTTGGGCAGGGACATCAATCCCCTGCCGATGGCGGCCATCTGCTGTTCACCGCCGGAAAGGGTGCCGGCCATCTGCTTTCTTCGTTCCAGCAGACGGGGAAACAGCTGGTAAACGTGATCGAGGGTTTTATGCCGCTTGGCCTTGGCCTCTCCGTGCAGCGATCCCATGATGAGGTTTTCTTCAACACTCATTTCTGCAAAAAGGCGTCTCCCCTCAGGTACGTGAACGATACCGTGTTGAATAATTTCATGGGGGGGAAGATGGTCCAGACGGAGGCCCTTGAATTCAATGGTGCCGTTTCGAGGGGTCAGCAGAGAAGACAAGGTTTTAATGGTGGTTGACTTTCCGGCACCGTTGGCACCGATCAACACCAGGATTTCGTTTTCAAGGACCTCAAAGGATACATCCCACAACACCTGAAGGTCGTCATAGTATACATCGATGTTCTTAACCGTGAGCATATTCTTCTCCAAGATAAGCTTCGATAACCGCCGGGTGATCCGCCACTTCTTTAGGTGTGCCCTCGGCAATGGTCTGACCGAAGTTGATGGCGTGAATTCGATCCGAGATGGTCATGATGACTTTCATGATGTGTTCCACAATAATGATGGTTACACCCTTGTCACGAATCTTTTGAATCAGGTTGATTGCTGCATCCAGCTCGGACGGATTCAGGCCTGCGGCTGTTTCGTCCAGCAGAAGCAATCTCGGCTGCGTGGCCATGGCCCGGGTAATTTCAAGCCGTTTCCTTTCTCCGATGGGAAGGCTTTTTGCCAGGACATCCTTCCGGTGGTCGAGTTCGCAAAACCTGAGCGTTTTCATGGCAATGTCCCTTGCCTCGTGCTTGTTCTTTGCTTTTGAAAATGCCGCGGCAACCACATTGTCCAGGACACTTAAGCGGCCCAGCGGCTTGACAACCTGAAAGGTGCGGCCGATTCCGAATTTACAGATTTTATTGGTTTTCAGACCGGTGATGTCTCTGCCATCCAACTGAACCGATCCGCTGGTGACCGGATGAAAGTTGCTGATGAGGTTGAAAATGGTGGTTTTTCCGGAACCGTTCGGACCAATCAGTCCAAAAATTTCACCTTTGTTTACCTGGAAACTGACATCGTTGACAGCGGCCAAACCACCAAAGAACTTAACCAGGTTCTTGACTTCAAATAGAATCAAGCTGCTACCCCCTTGTTTTTTATCGGCAGAAATTTGCCGATAATTTTGCTCCAGTCGCCGACGATACCATTGGGAAGGAGCAGAATTACCAGGACCACAAGAATGCCAAACCCCAGGACATGGGCCTGACCGATGTATTTGGCCACGACCAGGAGGAAGTCAGATCCGGTTAACGCGGCAATACCCTTGAAAAAGCCGAAGAACCCGGTTCTGAAGAATTCGTGAACGGCGACCATTAAAAAGGCACCGACAACTGGGCCGTAAAGCGTTCCGACGCCCCCGACAATACCCACAAGAATGGCCATAATCGATATATCATGCAGAGAAAAAACAACCTCGGGATCGATAAATCCCATGTAGTTCATAAAGAGCGCCCCCGCCATGCCCGTGAGAAACGCCGCAATATTCAGAGACAGCATCTTGTAATGATGGGTGTCGATACCCAGGCTTTCGGCGGCGTCCTGATCCTCGCGGATGGAAAGGAAATAATACCCCCACTTCGATTTCATCACAATCTGGACCGTGATGACCGCCAAAACCGCCAGGGCAAGTGTAATGTAATAATAGGGAATCTTGGAGACAAATGACGGCATGATCATGATGCCCACCATGCCGTCGGTAAGGGATTCCCAGATGGTGGCGATATGGCGCATGACTTCGTTGAGTGCCAGTGATGCCAGGGCAAAATAAGCCCCCCTCAGGCGAAAACAGATCCATCCAAAGGGGAAGGCGATAGCCATGGCCATGAAACCGCCGAATGCCATGCCCCACCAGGCAGACAGGCCCAGCTTGGTGGACAGAATTCCTGCCGCATAGGCGCCTGTGCCGAAAAAGGCGGCATCACCGAAAGACACCTGGCCGGTGTATCCGGCAATAACGTTCCATCCGGATCCGATTACCACCCACATGAGCACCAGTATCATCAGGTGCTGATAGTAGGAGTTCTGGATCACGATCGGAAACAGGATGAGAATCAATAGTAAGGTAATAGGGCCATATTTGTTCATGGATATCCTCGATGAATGAATAGGCTATATTTTCGTCAGCCGCTTAAACCCTCCGGGAAGAAAAAGAAGCACGAGTATAAAAATGATCAAACCGATCATGTCGTCAAACGCCATGCCGATATAGGTGGCGCCGAACGATTCAGCAAGCCCGAGTGTCACACCGCCGAAAATGGCGCCGACGGTTGATCCCAACCCCCCTAAAATGGTGATGACAAATGCCTTTCGCGTAAAGGGGCCGCCGATATCCGGAAACAGATAGTAAATCGGTATCAGAAGGGAGCCTGCCGCAGCGACGAGGGCGGAGCCCAGGCCGAAGGTGATAATGGTGATGCGTTGGGAGTTGATTCCCATGAGCAGGGCGGCATCCTTGTCCTGTGCGGTTGCACGGATGGACCGACCGAGATCGGTTTTGATGAGAAACCAGAACATAAATACCGTGAAACCGATTGCGATGCCAAACGCGATGACCAGGGCGATACTGAACGAAATATCGCCAAGGAAAAAAGTGGCATTGGAATAACTGGTCTGAACGGACTTATAATCGGAGCTGAAAATAAAGCGCATGATTTCGGTCAATACCATCCCGATACCGACGGTCATCAGCACCTGATTTTCAGGCAAAATCGAGTCCACTTCCATGAGGGGATTCAACAGGTACTTTTGAGCGATGGCGCCGATGAGAAAAAGGCATGGCATGCTGACGAATAAGGACAGGTAGGGATCGATGCCCAGATAATGAAAACAGACAAAGGTAACGTACATGGCCACCATCATCAGTTGGCCGTGTGCCAGATTGATAATACCCATGACCCCCATTATCAGACTCATGCCGATGCCGATAAGGCTGTATAAGCCTCCTTTGAGAATACCGGAGACCAGTGTTTGAAGGAAAACCTCCATGGCAACTCCTGACGTAAGTGTTGTGATAGCTGAATCGGCTAACAGGATTCAGCTGAAAAATAAGGAGGCGTAAGTTTTACATACGCCCCCCTTTACGTTGGTTTTTAACGCGTTGAGATGTCTACCGGTCGCGCCAATTGGGTGTTGGATAGACGTAATTTTTAGTTGCTACACTTTTGGGCCATACGGTTTCAAGTTTTCCGTCGAGCCATTGCACCAGGAATGTCGGCAGTTTGTTTTGCTGGGTTTTCTTGCCGTAAGAGACAAATTTAACCGGGCCGAACGCGGTCTTCAGATTGGTGGCCGCCAAAGCGTCTCTGACCGCTTCCCGTGTCAAAGAGGGTGCTCTTTGGAGAGCATCGGCCAGGACGTACATGGCTGAATACGCCTCGGCACCGTGATATTCGGTGGGGGTATTGTATTTGGCAACGAAATTGTCGTAATATTTCTGGGCACCGGGATACGGTACGGAGGGTACCCAGAGGGTTGCGGAGTATACGAATTCAGTAGCATCACCGGCATTTTTCCGGAATTCAGGCAGGGTAAATCCCGCGGCGCCCCCCACGAACAGCCTCGGCGTCATGTTGAGCTCTTTGGCCTGCCGCATCAGCAGGGATGCATCCATAATGTAGGAGATCATGTAAACAATATCGGGATTCTTTGCTTTTACCTTGACCAGCAGGGGTTTAAAGTCGATGGCGCCGGCTTCGTAGCCCTCTTTCATCATGACCTCCAGCCCGAGTGCTTCAGCCTGTTCGGCAAATTGTTTGGAGCCGGATTGGCCGAACAGCGAATTTTCGTGAAGAATCGCAACGGTCTTGGCGTCTGATGCCACTGTTTCTAAAAATGAGGCAAAGGCGCCCGGGTATTCACTGACAGGCGGGTTCAGCCTGAAAATATATTCCCATCCCTGTTCGGTAATTTTGTCTGCGGATCCGGTGTTGACCAGAAAGGCGACTTTGTTCTGCTGGGCAACGGCAATCGTTGCCCAGGTGACCGAACTGGAGTAACCGCCACCCAAAACAACCACTTTGTCCTGGGTGATCAGCTTTTCAATAGCGGATCGTCCCACATCCGGTTTGCCCGTGGTGTCTTCAACGATGAGTTCGATCTGTTTCCCATTGACGCCCCCGCCGCCGTTGATCTCATTAAGCGCCATGAGAAAGGATTTGTGCTCGATTTCACCGAATTTGGCGAGTTTGCCGGTTAGGGGCAGGACAATACCCACCTTGATTTTGTCTGCCGCCAGGACCGGCGTAACGGAAAAGGAAAAGACAAGTGCTACAACCAAAAACAGTCCAATTAAAAGTTTTGATTTGATCATGAGCCCACCTCCATACAATTTAGGTATTATAATATGTTACGGTCAGTACATGATTTAACAGAATAGCATTACCGTTAATAACAATCGTCTTAATTTCTGTCAACCAGCAAATAACAAAGTGCCTTGTCATCACTTTACGATATTAAATCCTGATACGAAACAAGCGCAGAAAGATTTTGAAGCGCCAGCTGATCCTTATGCAACTCCGTGTCCGAAACGATGTGTATTTTTCGTTGAAACGTTTCTTCGAGTTTTTTGATGTTTCTGTTATGGAGCCCTCTAATTTTTGGCAGGCTGTTCGGGTGCGTAACCAGGGTTTCAGATCTATGTGAGGCTGGAATTTTTTCGAGAAGCGATACGGCCATATCGTAAAAAATTTCCGCGTGGACCAGGTGCCCGAAAGCAGGATGATAAGGACCTGCCAGAACCGTTCCAGCGCCGTCAAGTTCTACGGAAGACTGAAGCCCCATTCGGATAACCGAAATTCCATGTTTTCTGAAAAGGAGGTAGAGTTTTTTTGTCTGTGTGACGGCAGCCTCAAGAGACATGGGCTGATACCTCCCTTGTAGATACCATTTTTCAAGCCGGCTGTTCTTTAAAACGATGGTCGGGTAAATTCTTACAAAATCAGGCTGGAGGTCGGCGATGCTTTGGGCTGTTTTCATGGCTGTGATATCATTATCACCGGGCAGTCCTACCATCATTTGTATGCCGATTTCATATTCGAAGGGTCGTAATGCGTTGCATGCTGTTTTCGTATCCAGAGCCGTATGCCCGCGTCGTGAGCGTTTCAGAACACCGTCATCCATGGATTGCACACCGATTTCTATGGTATGTATTGGAAATTGCTTAATGATATCAAGCGAGTGTGGCGTTATTGTGTCCGGTCTTGTGGAAAAACGGATGCTATCGGCCTCACCGGTTTCTACAAACGGCGTAGCGGTGTTCAGGAGTTGATGCAGGGCCTCTTCTTCCAACCCTAAGAAATTTCCGCCATAAAATGAAATCTGTACGGGGGTATGGTATGGTTTCTTGAATTTCAGGAAACGTTGGATCTGAGAAACGATTGTTTCGGCAGAAGGTATTGCGTTTATGTTGCCTGTAATGGCGCGCTGGTTGCAGAAAACACACGGATGGGGACATCCGGCATGGGGGATAAATACAGGGATGATAAACGGGCGTGTGGTTTCATGATTTGTCATAGTCAGCGGGTTTGAGGATTCTTAAAGCTTTTCGCGCGGCATCCTGCTCGGCGGTTTTCTTGCTTTTTCCTTTTCCCTGGCTTTGGGTATCGCAAACATCCAATTGCACGATGAACGTCTTGTCGTGGTCCGGTCCGGTTTCATCGAGAATTCGATATAGTGGAGACGGTTTTTGAAGAAATTGAACAAATTCCTGGAGTTGACTTTTAAAATCCTGCGGGGTTGCTTTTTCGGACAAGGATTCCAAAAGATGTGCGAAATGGGTTTTGATCATTTGAAAGGACGCAAGATATCCGCCATCCAGATACACCGCTGCAATAACGGCCTCCAGTGTGTCGGCAAGAATGGAACTCTTTTCGTCCCCGCCGGTTTGCATTTCTCCTTTTCCAAGCAGAATATATTTGCCCAGGTTCATGGACTGGGCAATGGTTGCCAGTTGGTGCTCATTGACCATATTGGCGCGAATTTTTGTCAGGTCTCCCTCATTTAACTCCGGGTTTTGCTGCATCAGCAAATGCCCGACAACGAGATTCAAAACAGCATCGCCTAAAAATTCAAAGCGCTCATTATCGCGCAAGTCCGTATGGATCTGTTCATTAACAAAAGAACTGTGTCGTAATGCTTCTTCCAGAAACAGTCGGTTCTGAAAATCATAACCAAGCGTTTTTCCGAGTTCGGCCAGTCTGCCTTCAAATCCGGCTGTTTCTGCCAGCTTTTCATACAAACTGAAAGGAACAAACAAAGCACCGTCGCCTGAACCCATTTTTATCTCGGGCGTTAACTCCCCGTGAAAATCAGAACCGCCGGTGATAAGCAAATCATGAGAAGCGGCCAGGCTCAAATACATGGATACCTGATCATCCGAATGTTGTGGATAATACACTTCTATTCCTTTCAACCCTATTTTTTTCAGGACCGTAAAAAAAGCATTCACCGTATCATGTCCTTCTATCTTCAATAGTCCCGGATGGGCGAGGACCGGGATGCCGCCGGCGTGTGAAATCAGTTCAACGGCATCGCTGCAGCGGATGCGAAATTTATCAACATACGCAGGTTTTCCGTTTCCCAAATAGGTTTCGAACGCCTCGTTAATGGAGGATACAACGCCTTTTCGTATTAATGCACGCGCGATGTGGGGACGTCCGGTTTGTCCGTTCACAGCTTCTCGATGCACTTCTTCGGAAGTAATATCGATTCCCAGATTATTCAATTGATGAATAATTTTTGAGTTTCTGGATTGACGGGCATTTTGAAGTTCGAAAAGTGTCTGCTTCAGGGCATCATCATCGATTCGGAAAAAATAGCCGAGAATATGATAGCTGCCGTCTGCATCAAAAGGGGGGATGGGAGCAGTGCTGATTTCGACACCGCTTACGAATTGAATGGACGGGGGAATCCCGATTTGAAGCGCCTCTTTTGTGCCTGAAATCGTGTCGTGATCGGTGATGGCGATGGCACCAAGCTTCAACTGCCGGGCCATTTCCAGTATTTCCGATGGTGTCAGCGTTCCGTCTGAAGCGGTTGAATGAATGTGAAGATCGATTCCTACTTGTTCTTTATAATCCAAGGGCTTTTTCGAATGCTTCCTCTTTGGTTTTGCAATCGATGCATTGTGTCGTTACCGGTCTTGCTTTTAAGCGCTTGATGGATATCTCTTCACCGCATTTTTCGCAGATCCCAAACGTGTTGTTGTCAATACGCTCCAGGGCTTTCTTTATTTTCTTTATGAGCTTGCTTTCTCTGTCGCGTATGCGAAGCATGAAATTTCTATCGGATTCAAGGGATGCCCTATCCGTGGGATCCGGGAAATTTTCTTTTGGGGCCGTCATGCCGGAAACCGTATGATCGGCTTGATTCAACAGGTCCTGCAATCGGTTTGTCAACAGATCTCTAAAGTAGTCAATGTCCTTCTTTTTCATAGTAAAACCCTTGAAAGCATATTTTGTTTGTCAAAAAAAGAAATTTACCACAATAAAAAATTGTTGTAAAGTTAAAATTGGCTTAACTTCAGAAACCAAAAAAGGTATTGTCCCACAAAAAGCATATCGCGCAGAAAAAATCTTGTAAAATAAGAAAGACTGTGCAAACAGTACACCTGTCCAATCAATGAACCGTTTGATAGCTTGAGGCACAAGCAAAAAAAGGGGATGGTGAGATGGGATATAAGGAAGAAACATATCAAACAGAATACAGATCGATAACCATACGCACAACCGATGGGTCAACACTAAACGGGCAAGTTAATATTTCTCCAGACGAGAGAGTGTCCGACCTTTTTACCAGGGCCGATAAACTGTTTATTGTCATGGTTGGGGTTACGTCTACGGAGACGCAAGGAAAGACACGGTTCATTAACAAGGATCATATCGTTTGGGCGGAACCGGATGAGATTTGATGCCGGCCTCAAGCCGCATGCGCTGGAAATCCATCGGCCGTAACAGGTGCTCTTTAGACCACCTCTTTAAGAAAATTTTCTAAACTTTTCATATTGTTAACAGCATAGACATTTCCCGGATAGTCGGGGGGGAGCGTCTTTTTTAACAGCCCGGTAAGAACTCTCCCCGGACCGGCTTCAACAAATACCTCGATCCGCTCTTTCATCAGACGCTGCATGGTATCGTACCATTTCACCGGATGACAGAGTTGTGTAACCATAATCGTTCGAATGTCTTCGGGATTGGGCGCAGCATCGGCTGATGCATTATGAATGACGAGTGTTGCGGGTTGGTTGAAGGGAATGGCGTTCAGAAACCGCTTAAAATCGTTTTCAGCGCCTTTGATAAGCTCGCTGTGCCAGGCGCCGCTTACCTTCAGGGGGACGGCCCTGCCTTTTCTGGAAACAGCCAGAGCGGATACTTTTTCCACGGCGTTGGGTTCACCCGTTACCACGATCTGCTCGGCCATATTGTGATTTGCGATGGAAACGATGCCCGATGATTGCGCTTCCTGGACCAGTATTTCGACGGCGTCGATGGAAAGCCCGATAATGGCCGCCATGGCGCCTTGGCGTTTGCTTGCCTCCCGGTGCATCAACTCACCTCTTTTCATGACGGATCGGATGGTATCTTGTCTCGAAATAACCTTTGAGGCACAGAGCGCACTGTACTCGCCGAGGCTGTGGCCTGCCGTGATATCAGCCTGGATGCCTTCTTTTTGGAGGACCCGCAGGGTTGACAGGTTGACGGCTGTTAAGGCGGGCTGGAGATTGATCGTCATGGTCAGGTCTTCCATGGGGCCCTTGAAACAGAGCTTGGATATATGAATTTTAACGAGATCCTCCGCCATATCAAAAATTTCCCTGACAATATCATATTCCTTATAAAATTCATTCCCCATTCCCACATGCTGGGAACCTTGTCCCGGAAATAAAAACGCAATTTTTTTCAATCTGCCCTCCTCCTGTGAATGCAATCAGGAAATTTCATGAGGTATCCGTGTGAAACCGGACCGTTACTTGTCAAGCTTGAACAACCTTCTGGTGATGTCCAGATAAACCGATTTATTGATGTGTTTTCCATTGCTTTTTAACAATTGGGTTGGATTGTGCATCATTTTGTTGATCATGGATGAGGTCATTTTATAAAACGCCTGGCGCTCCTTTTCAGAGAGGTTGCGAAGGGTTTGAAAGGTTTTTTCGAGTTCGGCGTTTGCGATGGCGTCTAATTTATGCCTCAGATCCACAATAGTGGGTACAACATCCAGATTGTCATACCATTCCTTAAATCGAATGACCGCTTCGTCGATTATTCTTTCCCCTTTAACGGCTTCTTTTTTTCTGTCTTCAACGTTTTCTTCAATGACTCCCTGAAGATCGTCGATATCGTACACATACACGTTGTTCAATCGATTGATATCAGGGTCAATATCCCGTGGAACGGCGATGTCTATAAAAAAAAGCGGCCGGTTTCGCCGGTTTCGCATGATCTCCTTGACATGGTTGCGCTGAATAATGAAGCCGGGAGCGCCTGTCGAAGCAATGATGATGTCGACCTGTTGCAGGCAATCCGATATTTCTTCAAATCGTATGGGCTTGCCGTTGAATTTGCTTGCAAGCTCAACGGCCCGCCCAAAGGTCCGGTTGGCAACGAAAATCGTTCCTGCGTTATGCCGGATCAGATGTTCCACGGCAATTTCAGCCATTTCTCCTGCACCGATGAGGAGCGCTTTCTTGTCTTCCAGCGTGTCGAATATTTTTCTGCCGAGTTCAATGGCTGCGTAACTTATGGAAACAGCCCGATCCCCGATGCCTGTTTCAGTGCGGACTTTTTTGGCCACAAAAAAAGCTCGATGCAACAGCCGGTTCAAAATAACACCGGAGGTTTTTTGTTGGGTGGCGGTATGATACGCTTCCTTGATCTGCCCCAAAATTTGGGGTTCGCCGAGAATCATCGAATCCAGACTGGAGGCGACTTTAAAAATATGCCGAACCGCCGCATTGCCTTCCCATAGATAAAGAGAGGCTTCAAAGCGTTCCCGGGGTATGTTGTTGAACTCAGCAATGAAATCTTTTGTTGTTTCAACGGCGGCCGCCTTGTCATCC
>CAYTAQ010000058.1:0-19520 GCA_964435695.1 uncultured Desulfobacterales bacterium
GGCCGATCTTTTCCCCAACTCAACTGGTCCACTGCGTAGGTAAACACGTGTCCCGTCTTATCTGAAAGCTTATAATCCTCGAAGGTATCTTTTGATTGGCATTGGGTGCAAACCCTTTGTGGTGGGTATTGAACCGCACCGCAGGTGGAGCATTTGTTCCCATAAAAAGGCAAAATGCTCTTCCGCTCTCTCCAGGAACATGTTATCGATGCGCGTTTGCCTTCCGGATGACGGGCTTCCTCGTATTGTAGCAAATTACGCCACGTTAGATAGGTTTCATAGTCGATCTGAATCCGCTTCCGAACAGCCTTCCGCTCTTTAAGCTTATCGTGAAATGCCTTGATATTGTCGGTGACACTCAGGACAAAGGCATCTGCACCATCCCCGTAATTTGCCAGTAACATGACGTCTCCCGGTCTCGCCTCTTCAAGTGCCGCAGCAAGCATCAAGAAAGCAGCGGCGGTTCCGGTGTTTCCGATGGAATCGATCATCGGATTTTGGACCTGGCTTTCCGGACTGAATCCGAGCTTTTTTGCCAGAATCCCGTGACTTTTCAGGTCCGGACCGTTGTAAATGACCTTTGACAAATCAGTTGAAGAGAGGTGTTGCTTTTCTATAATCCGGGAGATGACTTGTTGCATGGTCCTGAGGTAGCCTTCGCCGGTAACGAAACGATTTTCCCATGACCTGGTGAAAGCGCTGCCCTCATGCCGCCAGGCATCGGTAAAGGCATTGTAACATGACAAGTGGTCGTCGATACAGGCGATCACCTCCTGCTTCCCTATGGATACCGCAGCGGCCCCGTCCCCCAGTATCTGCTCGTATTCGCTCTTGCCAACCGCCATTCTGCAATCTGCAGCAGCCACAATCACCTGGCCGGCCGAACCGCTATTCACCGCATCCGCAGCTTGTGCCATGGCAATCGTCCCTGCCCTGATCGAATCGGTGAAATCACTGGTATGCGTTTCCGCCGCCATATCCACTACTGCAGACAGAAGTGCGGCCGTCTGTTTCTCCCTGTACGGCGGGGTCGTGCTTGCAAAAAACACACCGCTAGCCGTCATGGGAGAAATGTGCATGCAATTCTGCGTGGCAGCAACCGCCATGGTCAGACTGTCTTCATCGTGTTTGGCTACAGACCTCTCGCCTCCCAGGTCCATCGTTTTCCAGACCCTTGCAATTTCATTCCGCGCAAGCCGGTAAACAGGTACATACGTTCCAACTGCTGTAATGCCTACCACGTTTTTTTCTCCTTTTTAAATGAAACATATATTGCTGTTACGACTGCATTGCAGTCCGCAATCCAATGTTTTCTAATAGGAAACCTTTAGGGCCTAAAAATACCTTCTCCTCCGCGTCCAGGCAATCTTTAATTTGGTTCCAGTGGTCAAACCCCGGGAACAGGGTTGCACTGATCAGGCTTTTCTTTTCCGGCCTGTAATCCTAAGACTGACGGCATTGTTGGAATCACGTTTGTATGAGTATGAAACTGCCAGAACCTTGGCCTTGGTTTTTCCGATGCTTCTGCCGGTGTGCGGCACAATGGAATCGAAATAAATGCTGTCACCTGCATTGATTAGGAATGATTCTCCATCATAGACAACTTCATGCGTACCCGAAATGGTATACATGAATTCTTCGCCTTCATGTGAAAAAATAGCCTCTTCGTCAAACGCCGGGGTTAGAAGCATCGGTTCCATGTTCTTGCCGCTTTTTTTATGTGCCAGAATTTCGTAGTGATAGCCTGTCAGGCTTCCCGTGGTGAGTTTTTTCCCTTCGCCCTTTTTGGTCACACACACTTTCATCGGTTGCGGCAGATCGAGATCCTCTGCCGCCAGGGCACCCACCTCAATGTCCAGGCTGATAGCAATTTTGCTTAACGTGGAAAGCGGAGGGGCGCTTTCCGAATTTTCGATTTTGGAAATGTACCCCTTGGTCATGCCGATCATGTCTGCCAGTTCATTTAATGAAAGGCCCCGTTCTTTCCTGATTTTTTTGATATTTTTACCTACCTGGCGCTCATCCAATCCTGCAACCTCCATGCCATCCGGATATCAAAAAGCGTCTTTGATACAGCATTGAAGCTGTTGGACGCCTGGTAATAATAAATCTTCCAATTTTAAACATTTCAGTGTTTCAGTGCCAAAAGTATCGCGTAAGGAAACCTCTGTCAAGGAAAAAGTGTTATGATGTAATAACAAAACAGGTTGACGAAGCCGTTCCCGCGCCTTACTATGTTTTTAACCAAATCCGTTGCCCGTATCGCTTATCCAACGCATATGTCGCTTTAGAAATTCAGACCGGGGATATGGCCCGGTTGGCGATATGGTGATAAACAGATGCAACATAATGTAATCACAAAGGAGAATACAGATGAGTCTGCTTGAAGAAGCCAAAGAACTTATTGAAATGTCGCTGGATACCGATATCGAAAAAGTTGAATATGACAGAAAGGCGCGACGATGGCTTGAAAAAACAACCGAAATGCTGAAATCCCATGCCGAACATCATAAGCACCATGAAGAGGGTGCCTCCTGCTCGCTTTGCGGGTTTGATTTGGCATGTCCCAGCTGCGGTCATTAGAATCTGTTTCAGTTAAAACAATCCGGCATCTGCCGGCTGTTCCGGGCTCCTTGATATCCCGAAACGCCGTTCGAATAAAATTGTGGCTGACAAAAATATATGCCTATTGCCTGAAATCATACCAGATACTGCACTGTTGGAGAGCAGCCTATTAATTACATGATAGGTATCAGATATGTCTCGACTCCAATAAAGGAGTCAACTCGACGGGATTGTTTAATGGATGTTTATATTTACCGGATTATGTCAACTGATTGTTATCACATTGACAATGATGTTTTTTGCATAACCTTAACCTGAAGGTTATCGCTGGGGATGATGAAATTAAAACTTTTTGACGACCGTCAATTGTATGAAACTTGTTTGTTAATTGTTACCAGGAAGCCCATATAAATTCTGGAAAAATGATGAAATGAAAAATCAATAATTGATCTGAAATTACCGAGTAATAAGTGAGGATATGGAAAAGAATGGCCATTCCAACTGCTCGGTGATGGCTTTTTTCATCTCACCAACACCATCAAGACAATTGAAAAGGTTAATCCCTAAGGGAATATTTCCATCATAGGTTACAACACGGTAAGTTCCATCAAATGGATTTCCAAAAGACTCCGTATGAATGCCTTTTTCCTTTCGCTGGACATCTCCGACCTGGGCATACGTCCAGTCAAAGAAAGGGCTGACATGCTGGGGGATTGCACCTGGATATGTGGCATACTTTCCCGCCATGTTGAAGCCGGCCGTTCGGCCTTGATAACAGGCGTTTCCCCAGGTACCCATCCATTCGCGTTTACCTGAAAGTCGGTTCATACCCTGGCAGACATCGCCTGCAGCATAAAGGTCCTCTATATTAGTACGCATCTGTTCATCAACCAGGATGGCGTTGTCGATTTCTACTTGAGAAGGATCCAAAAACGCCAGATTCGGCCTTATGCCCGTACACACCGCCACAAAATCCGCTTCTTCAATAATACTTTCCGGAAAAAAGCAACACACACCTCGCGATGTGCCTTCGAGTCCTTCCAGCGAACAGCCCAGTCGCACATCGATTCCTTTTCCAATGAAGTATTCTTCTAAAAAAGCTGCCGATGTGGAATGCGCTCCTCCGGGAAGAATCTGGTCGGCGACATCCAGCAAAATCACTTCCACCTGCTGCCGCCTCAAAATTTCAGCCACCTTGACACCCACAAGGGAGGCTCCCAGAACAACGGCCTTTTTGGATCCGGATATGGCCCGTTTGAGATGCAATGCGGATTCCGCTGTCCGCAGGGGGAATGCATGGGGCGAACCTTTCAGGCCCGGCACCGGCGGTACAACCGAAGCGGCACCTGTCGCTACGAGACACCTATCGTAGGACAACTTATTTCCGTTTGCCAGACGAACCCATTTGTTAGCCGCGTCAAGAACTTCGACCTTAGATCCGAAATGGCAGATCACATTATATCGCTTGTAAAGATCCGTCCCGAATGGAAAACAATTTTCCCAGGGAATGGACTCCTTTAGAAAGTAAGGCGCCAGCATCGGATTAAATGCCGGACCTGTTGTGTCCGATATCTGGTGGATTTCACCCGTGTGTCCGGCAAAACGCGCCGCCTTGATGGCATGAACAGCAGCCCCGCCATTACCCAATATAAGCAGTCGAAGTGATGTCATTGATAAGTTTTCTTTTGGAATCGAAGCCAGTAGAAAAAAAGATTGTTACCAACAAAGATAAAGTCTTTTCACACTGTGTTTCACAATAATTCGTGCCGTTTTTTAATTATCCTAAATTTTTTCAGCTGCAAAAGACTTGAGTATTGCAGCGCCGGCTTTTTCAGCTTTTTGCTCAGAGATTTCTTCCAATGGGCCGAAGTTCAGAGCCCGGGTTGGGCAGACACGTACACAAGCAGGTTTGTGGCCGTATTTCATGCGTGCACTGCAGAAATCGCATTTGGCCATCTTCCCGTCATCTGCAAACTTGGGAGCGCCAAAAGGGCATGCCAGCTGACAGCTGTGGCACCCGACACAAAGATCCCGATGGACATCAACTATCCCCCCCTGATCTCTTCTGAATATAGCCCCGGTCGGGCAGACCATCAGGCAGGGCGCATCGCCGCAGTGGAAGCACGAAATTGATAAGAACGAAATAGTTATGCTTGATTGATTTTCGAGCTCTTGTTTAATGACATGTCTGAATGCAACATCGTCGCCAACGTAATCGTTCTGGTCTTGACAGGCAACAATGCAGGCAAAACAGCCTGAACAACGAGAAACGTCAAATGAGAATGCCAGCTGTTTCACAGGTCACATCTCCTCTAATCTGTAATATTCTGAACGTTACATAGCAGGGATTTAAATCCGGGAAAGCCCGATATGGGATCCAGGTAGTCCGGTTCAAAGAGGACATTGATTTCAGGCTTTCGGAAACCATGAAAAATATTAATCACTCCAGGTGGGACGATCTCCGTCAAATTTGCAAGTACTTCAATGCTGTCTCTCGGAGTGGATAACCTCACCCGATCTCCCTGGGAGATTCCTCTTTTCTCTGCATCTATAGGATTTAAGTCCAAAGACGGCTCTGGGCGAAGTCTTTTGGTCCAGGGCATCCGAAAGGTTCTCGAGTGAATATACATTGGCAGCCGAGCGCCGGTCGTCAAAATGAGAGGAAAATCTTTTGCAAGTTCCGGCGTAGAAATGGGGCTGTGTTTGGGTTCTCGGTAAGTCGGGAGGGCGTCCAAGCCTTCTTCGGTAAGGATACTCGATGTGAATTCCATTTTACCGGAAAGTGTCGGGAACCCGGATTTTTTATATTTTTCATATGGCGGCTTGGGGATATCCTTTAAATTGAGCCCGGTTGGATATGCCTTTAATTCCTTCACAGTTAAGCCTGTGGGTTCAAGAATCCAGTCGATATTTGCTTCGTAACCCTCTGCCATTAGATCATCGTCAGGGACAATTCTCTTTGCCAGATCAAAGATGATGTCCGGGTCCGACCGAGACTCCCAAAGCGGTTGAATCACAGGTGTGGTCCAAATGACATAATCCTCAGAATAAAATTTCAGTTCGCTCCTTTCAAAAGATGTACAGGCCGGCAGTACAATTTCGGCAAGCTTGCAGGTGTCGGTCATGAACAAGTCAATGTTGACAAAAAAATCAAGACTTTTCAGCTGTTTTTTCATGAAATCCGAGCCGGGCCACATGCGGTAATTCAGGCCGAATCCTAAAATGGCCTTTATAGGGTACGGATCGGAATTTTGTATTCTGTAAGGAAGACGCATAGCTTGCGTTTCATTGAACAGACGATTCCACACGGGAAAGGTTTTTATAGAAATACGAGGTGCCATCTCAGACCAGGGAGGCGGTGCTTCATACTCCAACTGGCGGGTGTTCAAACCATTGGCGTCGCTGAGCCATGTGCGGGGAATTACATAATTCCCACCTTCACGATCGAAATTACCTGTGAGGCCTATAAGGGATAGGATGGCCCTATGATTCTGAAGGCCGTTGGTGTGGTGAACTGTTGGACTTGCTCCGGATAGGAGTGCGCCCGGTTTTGTTTTGGCAAAAAGCCTTGCTGCCTGCTGGATCAAGTTTTTTGAAACACCTGTGATCTCTGCGGTCTTTTCGGGTGTGAATTGTGACGTATAGGCCCGATAATCCTCAAAACCATTGGTCCATTCCTCAACGAAATCCTGGTCATAAAGACCTTCTTCAATAATCACGTGGGCTATTCCCAAGGCAAGCGCCCCTGATGTTCCTGGCCGCAATCTCAAGTGAATGTCTGCATGGGCGGTAAGAGGTGTGAGTAAAGGTCCGACCTCAATGATTTTCAGACCACTTTCTTTTGCGCCCAAAAGTCGTCTCACGCTCGAGGTGTTCGTGTAAAAGGGGTTGTTGCTCCAGACCAGCAGACACTTAGCCTTGGCCAGCTGCGGTAAGGCGGGATATCCATAATTCAAGACAGCCGCCATCTTGGTTGCGGCATAGCAGACACTGGATTCATCACAATAATTAGGAGAGCCGTAACTGTAGGTGAGGCGCTTTACAAAAGGTCTCATCCATTTGCAGAAGCCGACAAAAAATGCTACGGATTCCGGGCCGGATTCCTTCTTAATCTTGTTTAAGCGATCCCCTATGACGTCCAAGGCATCTTCCCAGCTTATCGGTTCAAATTGACCAGAGCCCTTTTGATTTCTCCTCAACAGCGGCGTACGAATGCGATCCTTGTTATAGATGTACTGGCGACTAGCCGCACCCTTCGAACAAAGTGTACCTTTGCTTCGTGGATTGGCGTTTGATCCTTCCACCTTGATAATTTTTCCATTCCTGACATAAGCGTCAATACCGCAGTGGGAATGGGGGTTGCAGATAGAGCAGATGGTATGTCGGATCTCTATACCACTGCCCTTCACGGGTATTTTACCCCGGATTTGATTGTACTCCAGATTGAAGTTCTCTGTTTGATTCATTTGTTTTTAAAAACCTCTTTATGTTCCTCACGGAGGATTTTCAGAATCTCTCCTATACCCGCTATATTTTTTAAAGACGCAGCTATTCTGGTCAGATTACTGTCAATAGCAGGAATTCCGCCCTTTGCTCTGGAAAAAATGCTAAGACGATGGCACGCTTCCATTATTTTGCGTACCTCTTGATCTATTTTTTCCAAATCCTTTTCATTATATTGATAATCAGTTTGATCCATCGTAATTCCTAAATATTCCTCCTGAGATCCTTAAACCTGCGCGATTTACCTTTGTTTCTAGGTAATGAACCGAAATCACGAAGCTCCAATTCACACCTGAGTTGCACAACCTGTCTCAGCTCTCGCAACACGCGCTTAGCAATTTCTTTTTTATCATTCTGGTATTCAGGGAGCACCTCTGCAGATACAATGATTCGGTCGTAATCATTTTCTCTTTTCACAACGATTTCGAACTCATCTCCCAGTTGGGGTACTTTTCTCACCGCCTCCTCAACACTTGTCGGTAAGAACAACACGCCCCTAACCTTTGTCAAAAAGTCCATACGACCTATGATTCCCCCATCAATACGTCTCCAGGTTCTTCCGCACGAGCATATATCCTGCTCGAAACTGAGCTTGGCCAAATCTTTTAAGTTAACACGGATAAAGGGCATCGCAAATCTTTTAAGGTTCGTGATAACCACCATTCCCGACTCACCTGGTTCTGTGGGCTGGAATGTAACAGGATTAAGAATTTCAACTAAAAAACTTGATTCATTGAGATGAAGATCTTTTTGAACTTCGCATTCAAACGCCCACAGGGGAGCCTCTGTAGATCCGCAAACATTATATACCTTTGCACCCCATGCCATTTCTATTCGTCGTTTGGTCGCGGGTATGGAGGCCCCCGGCTCCCCTAAACAGAAAATCGTTTTAATAGGTATATCCTTTACAGGATCAATGCCGTTCTTTTTTGCAATCTCAGCAAGACGCAATGCGTAGGTAGGCGTGCATATCGTAGCCGTACATTTCAGTTCTTTCATCTCTTGAACCCGCTGTTGGGAAGACACCTGCCCACCTGGGATAACCTCGGCCCCCAACTTTTGCACACCACAATGTCCTCCCCAAAAAGCAATGAAAAAATGGTAAGGGGAAGGAATGTAAACCCGATCCGATGCCCGCAGGCCCGACGAATACAGGAGCATAGCCCAGCTTTCTGAATAGGCCTCCCAATCAGAAGATGTATCGGCAACCCGTAGGGGAACTCCCGTTGTTCCCGTTGTCTGATGAAACCGGATTACCTCTTCAACAGGAACACCCAATAAACTTCCATAGGGAAAGGGATCCATTCCGATCTGGCCGGATAAAAAATCTTCTTTAGTAATGATGGGGAGATGGCTTATATCTTCTTTACTTTTTAAATCCTCGTAAGTAACGCCTGCTTTTTTGTACCTCTTTCTGTAAAAGGAAACATTTTCACAGGCATGCTTGAAGAGTTGCTTAAAAAGACTGAATTGATATTTTCCAAGAACCTCTAAAGGCAATGTTTCAACAATTGGGTTCCATATGTTTTTAGACATGCCTCTCGACCCCTACCTAGGGTGCAACATCTGAAATATCTTTAATATGTAATTAACGAGGGTAAAAAAGTGGAAATTACCGGAAAAATAATTAATAGAATAATCATAACGACGATCGCCATAAGAAAGGGCAATATCCCCCTGAATATGGTCTGCAGCGGTACATGAAGCGCAATTGCTTTAATAACGAATACATTGACGCCAACGGGTGGTGTAATGGTCCCGCACTCGATAAGCAGCACGATGATTACGCCAAACCAGATCAAGTTAATTTGGAGATACTCAAGTACCGGAAGAAAAATAGGGACAAGAATCATTAGCAGGGCCATTGAATCCATAAACATGCCACCCATAAGGAAGATAAAGGCAATCAGAGCGACAATCGCCGCAGACGGCAAATCGAGCTTTGTCACCCAATCTACGAGTATCAAAGGTATTTCTGTCACGGCCATGAAATGTCCAAAAATGGTCCCACCGGTTATCAGCATGAAAATCATACAGGACATTCGCAGGCCACCTTCACACGCCTCGATGAAATTTTTCCAGCGAAGCTCCTTCCTGACGACGCCAATCGCCATCGCGCCCAGGGCACCGATTCCACCAGCTTGAGTGGGGCTGAACCAGCCGACAAGCAGCCCACCGACTACGAATACGAAAAGAACGAATGTCTCAATGACGCCTGTAAGCGCAATGACTTTCTCTTTCCAGGAGGTTCGGGGGCCTGATGGGGCAAGGGCAGGGTTACGCCGGCATAAAATAAACACAGCCGACATAAAAAGAAAGGTAAGCAGCACACCTGGTAATATTCCAGAGGCAAAAAGCTTACCGATGGATTCCTCCACCAATATGCCGTATATGATAAAGACAGCGCTGGGCGGGATAAGGACGCCTAGCGAGCCGGCAGCGGCAACTGCTCCGGTAGATAGCGCAGAATCATATCGATATTTTTCCATCTCCGGAAGGGCGATCTTTCCCATCGTTCCTGCTGCTGCCGGACTTGATCCGCAAATAGCACTGAAGCCGGCACAGGCCACAACCGTAGCCATAACGAGGCCACCGGTCATTTGCCCTACCCAAACATAGGCGGCCCTATAAAGCCTTGTTCCCATTCCCGAAGCAAAAGCAAATGATCCCATGAGCACAAACATGGTCACAACACTTAAAGGATATGATGAGAGAACCTCGTAGATATCCACCGATAACGTATAATATGCTGCCCGAAAACCGTCCAAATACGCGATACCGGCAAACCCGACCAAGGCCATTGAGAAGGCAATTGGCATCCGAAGAAAAAACAACAACAGAAGAACGCCGATTCCTACAATACCTAAAGTTTCTGGATTCATCGTTTCACCGTCTTGATCATCGCATTCAGGAACTTCAGCAGGCTGAGCAACCCCATTGGAACAAAGCCGATAGAAATTGCAAAAATAAATGGATATATGGGGATCGACAGGGTTTCGCTGACCTCCCCCGCGCGCTGTAATGCAAGACCGAACATGGTTACCCGCCACACAATCAAAACGAAAAACAAAAACAGAAGAAAGTATATAACGCTGTCAATGACCGCCTGTGTTCTCTTTGGCAGCATTTCAATAAAAATCTCTACGCTGATATGTCTGCCGCTGATCTGGGCAATCGTAATGGTAAATGCAATGGCGATAACCTGGCAAAGCGTTACAATGTCGATGGAGCCGAGAAGCGGGCTTTTAAAGCACTTGGTCCCGATCACATCGACACACGTTATAGACAGCATTGCCATGAGCGCAATGATGGCTATCCGCTCCAACAAGATACTGGCGGACTGATTTAGCTTTTCAATTCGATCCAGTAACATGGGGCCTTCCCTCTGGGGTTGCATCCGTTTATTCCAAAATCTCCTTCGGTCCGGTTGCGGATTTGACTCCCGACTCTATCTGTTTGTCAGTCCAGTATGCGATCCGTTTTTGGAGAAAATCAATCCAGCGTCGTAAATCACTTTCTGCAAATCCTTTACCAATCATCTCCTTAACATAATCCTCTATGACCGGCTGCACAGCCTCCTGCCACTTCATGGCTTCTTCTTTAGACAATTCAAAATAGGTGACGCCTTTTTCCAGTCCGTATTTTTTGCCGCCCACTTCCGAAGCGTTCCACATCACTGCAAATTTTTCTTTATATTCTTCGATGGCATCACTGAAAATCTGCTGAATGTCTTTAGGCAGTTTTTGCCAGCTCCTTTGATTCATCACCACATAAAACGGAAAAACGCTTCCGATCTGCCAACTTAAGGTCGTATAATCAATAACTTCTGCAAATCGCCAGGATTTTAACCCCATTACGCCGGTATATACCCCTTGTATGACGCCTTTTGAAAGTGCATCATATGCTTCGGACATGGTGGTCGGCGCCGGTGAACCGCCTAGCGCATTAATGGTCTTTCCGATTCTACCGGGTGCCCTGATGACCATTCCTTTAAGGTCTGCCATTTCCTGCACGGGCTTTTTGGTCATCAGGATGTTCACGCCGGAGCTATGCATCCATAGTACTTTAACCTTGTCCCATTCCTTGGGTTTGAATTCGTCGTAGAAGTCATTCAGCACATGTGTACCCACCCAGGGGTTCGGATAGCCCAGAGGTAGGCTGCATACCTCGGTAACAGGCATTCGACCGGGTGTATAGAAAATATGCGAAAAACCGATGTCGGCGGCGCCCTCGGTCACCCCCATAAATATGGCTTTGGATTTAAGCAGCGATCCGCCGGGATAGTAGGTAATTTTTACTCGGCCATCAGTTCGTTTCTCTATGTCTGCGATGAATGCTTCACAAATTTTGCTCGGAGGGGCTGCAGGCGGAAAGTAATTGGCAAATTTCAAACTGATCGTCTTTTCCGCTGAAGCAGTTGCAGGCCCAATTGAGGGAACCATGGGCGTCATTAATAAACATACTATCCCGAGAATGATTACGATTGATCTCTTTTTCATCTGACCCTCCTAATTTTATTGGGTGAATTTAAAAAAAATGCTTTGTCGTCCTTTTTACGCAACTATTTCCCTTTTTTAACGAATTATATAGCGATGTCGATAGTTTAATGGAATCTAACTTAAAGGGTCAATGGGCAATTATTACTATTATTGGTAAGATAATATTGACTGTCTCTCTCTGCGGGTAGCGTTTTAAATTTATGACAAGAACACGGGGTTAAAGAAAAAATGATTTTTTGTTGAACGCTTTCATTTTTTACTGAAGAAGGCAAAAACTGCCTCTGTTCGATTGGAACACCCAAGCTTGCGGTTAATGTTGTATAAATGATTGTTCACGGTTTGGATTTTAATGGAAAGCATGTCTGCGATTTCCTTATTCTGGAGACCTTTCGAGACCAAAGTTAAAATTTCTTTTTCGCGTTTGCTCAGTGGAAATTGATTGGAGGGTGCTTCCTCAGATTCAATGTAAGCAGGAGTTACTTTTTGGGGGTAAATCATCGAACTTTTTTCATTTGTCGATCCGATGAAATGCAGAATATCCTTAAAGGGCAATTCTTTCGATAAAAATGCATTCACACCTGCCTTCATTAACTCCTCTATCCCTTTTCTATAATTTGATAAGACCACAATTGTTACAAAGGGCAACTTTTGTCTTACCAAACGAATGGTTTCAATCCAATCCGAATGGGCTTTGTGGATATTTAAAATAATAATTTCAGGTACCAGGGCTTCAGCCTTTTCAAGTGTCTCAGACCATTCACTCGCGACACCACTGACTTCAAAACTACTTTGAAAATTAAGATACCTTAAAAGACCCTCGCAAAAAAGTTCGTCTTCGTCGACAAAAAGAATATTTTCCTTGTAAATGGTCATTTGATTCTTAAAAGAAATAGTATGTTTGTCAGAATGACTTCACAACTCTCAAACTAGAAACCAAACGATGCGCTTCACGTCAATTTCTGACAGCTTTCCGAAAAACCATGTCAATAGCATTATTATCATTATAAAAGGTGGAGCCCAAAATAGTAATAAATACCTATTCTTTATTTCCGGGCAACTATAATAATTAATGAAAAAATTAGATATTGTAAAGATTATTAGCTCGTTCTTGCAGAGAATAACAGATATTATCTATTTATTCAAAAAACTTTGATATTTGATCTGATCTGAAATCCAGCGAAAAACCTATATACCATCATTCTCTTGTACATATCGCGGAGGCATAACAATACATATCTCCATATTATTCATTAATCATCCGGCATAAAAATTCCCTTTCACCGACATTTGATTAACAAAACAAACCTTTGATCCGATTAATCCTGGCAAAAATGACTAAGTCACAACCAAGCCAGCGACATCTCTAACACAAGACTCCTTATGCAGCTTTGGTATTTAGGAGATGAGTTCGTGAAGCCTATAAATCATCGGCTCGGTTTCGATTTTTTATGATAGCTTGGAGTGGGCATCTTTCAGATATTACACCGCAACATAAAAGCTTCGATGACGTCATCAAGCCTCCTTTATTTCTCTTGATCGGAATGAAGACTCTCCGAACTTCTCATATGTAATCCGCTCACCGGCGTATAAGGGCGCCCTGTCAATCGTAAGGGTTAAGTATTTCGCTTTGGCCAAGTTTGAATACTTCTTCGGCATCTTCAATGTAACCCATGAAAATGGCGTCATAAATTTCCCTTACTGTCGAATAAGACCCTGTTTCTCCAAAAGTGGTCAGGGCTTCCGGCATGCCGCCAACAAATGCATACGTGTTAAACGCCTCAAGCAGTAAATTATTAGACGAAAATTCTTCCAAGACATCCACTTGCGACAGTTTTTCAGCAAGGGGCGGATTTTGTGTTTCAAGATATTCCTTAAACGTTACCGGGTACATGAAAAGATTCTTGACTCTGCCTATAGGAAAAGAATTGGCATTTCTAAGAAGCATGCATTCAAATTAAAAAACCCGCCGTCTTTTTTAAAGATCGGCGGGTTCCTTATTTAAGAACCTATAATCAATAGTACGTGTGCTTATGAAACGCCAACGCCGGGAAGGCGTTTCATAGAAAATATAATGGTTAAGCTGCTTTACTGATCCTGCACAGCAGTGATTTCATTTCCGTGTAGCCGGTCACAGGATCCCTGGAGTCAAGCTCGGTCAATTCATTGGCATTGGCTTTTCCCCATCCATGCGGGATACTGAGCACGCCGGGAATGAGATCTTCCGTGGTTCGGGTTTTGATTTCAATTCTTCCCTTGGTGGTCTCCACCGCCATCATATCGCCATTTGAAATACCGTATTTTTGGGCTGTTTCCGGATTAATTTCAGCAATCGGCTCCGGAGCTGTTTTTTGCAACGCCTTAACCATCCGGAACTGGGTGTGGGTATATTCCGGAATCCTCGTTCCGGTTGTCAGTATCACGGGATATTTCTTAAAGAGTTCGGGTGTTCGGACCGGGCTCTTGCTGGGCTCCACATGATGCGGTATGGGGTCATAACCGTTTTCCGCCAGGGTTTGTGAATAGAGTTCGATTTTTCCCGAAGGTGTATAGTATTTGCTGGGTTGCTTGTATTTCTTTTCAGCATAGTACATGCCTTCAGGATGCTCCTCCGAAAGCTGCTCCCGGTTCAACCCGCTGGGTGCCAGAAAGAAATCGATAATTTCTTCTTCGGTTTCCCAGGGAAAGGACGCTTCATATCCCATGCGCCTGCCCAATTGTGTCCAAATTTTCCAGTCCGGCCAGCATTCGCCAAGCGGTTCGATCACTTTTTTGCGCAGCATGGCATAGGTGATACAATTCGTAACACCGTATACATAGCCGACACCGGCCTTTTCCAGAAATGAGCAGGCCGGCAGCACAATATCCGCCAGTTCCGCAGTTTCGGTCATGAACAGCTCCGAAACCACCATGAAATCAAGGGCTTTCATGGCCTCCCGAATCCTCTTGGAGTCGGGTAAGGTAACGGCTGGATTGCCGCCGGTACAGATCATCATCTTTATGGGGTAAGGCTCGTGATTCAAAACTGCATCGGCAAACAGCATCTGCTGTCCGTAGGGAGACGTTCTGCCCCAAAAACGCCGGAAGAGGGGGTGTTCCTTGGATCCGATGGGATCACTGATTTCCGTAACCCGCATGTCACCCAGACGGATAAAGGGAATTGATACCCATCCGCCCGGAATATCCATATTTCCGGTTACGGCCTGCAAAATCGAAAGAATCCGGTTGCCTTGAAATCCGTTGATATGCTGATCAATGGAACAGGTTCCCGGAACAATGGATGCAGGCTTGGACGTGGCAAACAGCCGGGCCACTTTGATAATGTCTTCCTTGGGTATCCAGGTAATTTCAGATACTTTTTCCGGCGTGTAGGCTTTGACATGTTCGGTAAGTTTGTCAAAACCGATGGTGTTTTTTTCTACAAACGCTTTGTCATAAAGATTTTCGCCGATAATCACATGCAGCATGCCCAGACATAAGGCTGTATCGGTTCCCGGTCTGATTTTGAGGTGAATGCCTTTTTCCGCCATGGGGATTTTCTTGGGATCCACCACCACCACATGTTCGAGGGTCCCCTCCTCGATGGCTTTGTAAATCTTGTTGCCGACGGTGATTCTCGAGTTATCCATGTTTTGGCCGAAAACGATGATGCATTTTGCATTCCACGGCTCTTCAATGGGATACCCCCCGAATGTCATCTGGCGTGCCATGATGCGGGATCGAAAGCAATTCCCCTCAACAGACAGCAGGTTGGGGGTGCCGTAAACACCGCGGAACCGCTGGGCAAAGGCGGCCAGCTCGATGTTTTCCGTACCCAAAGACCCGGTGTATACTGCCAAAGCCCTGGCACCGTATTTTTCCTTTACCTCTTTGAGTTTTTCAACGGTGGTATCCAGGGCCTCATCCCACGTGATCCGCTCCCATCGGCCATCGACCTTCTTCATGGGGTGCAGGATCCTTTCCTTGGAATAGACCCACTCGGGCAGGTTTTCGCCCCTGGGACAAAGCACCCCTTCGCTGATGGGGTGTTCTTTCATACCCTTTACTTTTACCAGCTTGCCGTCTTCAACATGCGCTTCGATACCGCAGCTGTTGATACATAATATGCAATCTGATTTAATAATTTTTTGTGCCATTTTTCATCCTCCCTGCTGATGCAATTTCCACACATTATATCCTTCCCTTAATTGAAAATCAAGCCGTCAATTCGGAAGCCGTGTATAGGGGAAATGCGCAGCGTCTAAGCTGTCTGTTGCCGGGTCTTTTTCTTCGGCCGGTTGGAAAGCAGGTCCCGAAAAATCCCTGACCGGCCGACGGCTGTCGCTCTAATTCTCCTCGATATCAACGATATCTGAAATGGTAAATTTTAAATTATATGTCGCGCTCAGAATATTCCGGCTGTTTTTTTCAACCGTCTTTATTCCTTTGCCTAAGGCCTTCAATTCAATGGTCAATTGATTGATCTGATCGATCTTATTTTTCATTTGCTTCAGAACTGCCAAATCTTCTGATGATACCATTTTGTCCCCCCTTTTAGCCCCGCAGATCTTTAAAACGTTTGGCCTTAAGATCATATCGCGGCAGCTCACCCGGTTTTTCCGGTCGCAGTTTAAATGTCAGATTCGTTTTAACTTTCAGGCGCTGGGACAATCGCTTCTGAAGATCCACGCCGGCGTCTTTTCCCAATTCCTCCAGGGTTTCATATCTGAGGGTAATTTCATCCATAACGCCTTCCCGCTCCAGCAGGATTTCGAATTCGCCGATTTCCTTGAACTCGCCTCTCAGGAGTTCCTCAACGGAAACCGGTGTAAAGAGCACGCCCCGGATCTTCCTCAGGTCATCGGTCCGCCCCACCACTTCGGCAATCTTCATGGAAGTTCGGCCGCATTCACAGGTATCCGGTCCCCGTCTTACCAAATCCTTGGTATTGAAGCGAATCATGGGAAAGGATTTTCTGCCCAGGGGCGTGACCACGGCAACCCCCACCTCTCCCTCCGCAACCTCTTTTGATTCCGTATCAACATCCAATATTTCCACAAGGAAAAAAGGCTCCATGACGTGGATCCCTTTGCGCATCTTGCACATGGCGCCCCATGCGCAGGGTTCGGTTCCGCCGATGTGATCATAGACTTCACAGCCCCACAAGTCCTCAATCAATTTTCGAGAAGGCTCCGGCAGCGGCTCGCCGGCGCACACCATGCGTTTGATGCCCAATTCTATCGGATTGAGCCCCATCTTTTTTGCCGTTTGCGCCATGTGAATACCATAGGTGGGGGTGTTGAGAAGCCCTGTGGCTTTGACTTCCATTATTTTGTTGATCCGGCCTTTTGTATCCAGCGCGCCGCCGGGAACAACCATGCATCCAAGCTTTTCAGCTGCAAAATGTCCTTCCCAGAACGCAACGTATACATTATATCCAAAAGGTATAAAAACCCGATCCGTCTCCCTGAAACCGGCCATCCAGAGGATGTGGCTCCAGATCTCCACCCGCCACTGCCAGCTCTCGTAACTTTCAGGCACGTAAACCGGTTTACCGGTGGTGCCTGAGGTCTGACGAAATGTCGATACCTCTTCAGGCGGAACACCCAGCATTTCTCCAAAAAGAAAAGGTTCCTTATTATCCTGGGCAATCCTGAGATCATCTTTATCCAGCAGCGGTAGCCTGCGGACATCATCCATGCTTTTTATATCATCCGGATTAATGTCCTTATACCTGTTTTTATAAAGCGTAGCGTTGGCCTTGGCGTGCTTCAAGATCTCGCGGAAATTTTTCAGTTGAATCTTCCGCATTTTTTCACGTGGCAAGGTCTCCATGTAGGGGTTCCAGTATTCTTGCGTTGAGTTACCCAATTTTATTCCCTCCTTGTCGTTATTTGAAAGTGACTGTTCAGGTTGCCCCGCCTAATTTCGCATTTCTTTTTTAGCGCTGAAAGGTCCGGCTATCATTGAGAAACGGTAATTAATCTCTTTGGCGATTCCTTTCAAAAACTTGCTGAACCGCTCCATGACATCTTCCCGGAACTCCTGTTTGAGCCCTACAGCCCATATGGCTGACTGGAGATCATCTCTTCGCGTATTGAGCGGAACGGCAATGCCTATGAGCCCTTCGATATACTCTTCCATGTCGTAGGCAATGCCGTTTTTCTTAACACGGATAATCTCTTTTCGATAAGCATCCTTGTCAATGATGGTCTTGGTCGTATACCGTTTGGGACTGTTTTTCGACAAGATGTCTTCGATCTCTTTTTCAGGCAGCTGTGAAAGAAGGACTTTTCCGGCAACACCGGCGAATATCGGTATTTTCATGCCGATTTCAGAAGATATTTTGATCATATGCGCCCGATCCGCCTTGTCCATGATAATGACATTTTGTTCAGACAATATCCCGAAAAAAGATGACAATTTGAATTCGTGATTGATGGTTTCCAGGTAAGGATGAACCGTCTGGATCAATTCAGATCCACCGGCAGCGGCATTGCCCAGCATAAACAGGCGCGGTCCCAATCTGAAGCGTCCGTCCGTTCCCTTTTCAAGCACATCGAGATCGTTCAACGTATGCAGGATATTGAACACCGTGCTTTTATTCAGACCCAGCTTTTTGACCATTTCGTTGAATCCAAAGGGACGTTGTGCTTCGGACATCAGTTCTAAAATTGAAAAGCATTTGTCAATGGCCGGCACCCGTTTATAATTCAGTGACATATTGCCCCTTGAACCGCATCAGCGCACGCTAACCCCACGGCAAGCCGCGGGGTTAGCGTGCGAATCAAAATAGATAGAATTCCTTACGGTGGCTGCGAAGCACTGCCGTAAGGCAGAAGATTCCTCGCAGCTTGCTGCGAGGAATCTTCAATTCTTTTTGCGCATCAAATCAAAGTGAACTATCAATCGATATTGTTAAATTCTCTATAGAGAACTAATGGTCTCTATATCTACCCTTGGGATTTTTCTTTGTCAAGAAAAAAAAGATACCCCTCGCGCAGCGAAAACGCTTGTGCCGTATGCCGCTCTTTCACATTCCGGTCAGTCAAGATAAGAATAGCTTTAAACTATTCCTAAATTGAGGTATCATTAAAAATTTATATAACCACTCTGCCGTTTTTTTATCCCCACCTACTGCTTGGATATCCGATAAGACCCATCGATCCGTTGCCACATATCGTCCAGTCTTTTATCCAGCGCTTTTTCTGCTTTTTCGTATTCCTGCCGGGTTATTTTACCTGCCTCGTATGAAGCACGAATCACGGTGAGTTCGTTTTCATACCATTGCTCAGGATCAAAATTATAAGTCATGCTTATCTTCTGGTTTTTATTTTGAAGGTATTCAAAAAAGTTCTGGCTCCGACAATGGTCTCTCGCCCCAGGATATACAAACCACTGCCAATGATAACCACGATGGCTAAAACGGATTGCGTATCCAGAATTTCATGCCATACAATATAACCCCAGAAAGCACTTAAGGGAACCGCGATATACTCCAGCGGCGCAATGACCGCAGGATGGATTGAACGGTATGCCTGTGAAAGGCAAAAAAATCCCATGGCCACCATCAACCCCAGCAGTACCATCCAGAAAAGATCCGTATGCAAGGGAACACGCCATTCATGGAAGAGAAAATTCATACTGGGGTGGGAGGATGGTTCAAACGAAAGCATATTGAGAAGTACCCCAAGGATGGAAGCATAAGCGATATACATGATGGTCGGGTAAAATGCCAGGGCGATGCCGCTTTCGGTTTCACCCAATTTTCTGGTTAAAATGGCGCCGAATGCGTAACAAAAAGCCGATAAAATAGCCAGCAAACCGGCTGGATTAATGTTGTGCACATTCGGTTTCAGCATGAGGATGACCCCCAATAGACCCATTCCAACCCCAACCCAGCACCGGATATCGACGCGTTCATCCAGCAAAAAGACCGACAGGGCTGTAATAAACAACGGTGCTGAAAAAAACAGG
>CAYTAQ010000058.1:19530-22732 GCA_964435695.1 uncultured Desulfobacterales bacterium
CAAAGGAAGTGCCGCCAGTGACAGGTAAAAGGTCGTATAGGAGGTAAACATCAGGAGCGCTCTGACGGCATGGGCGCCATATCGTCTGGTTCGAAGCAACTTCAAACCACCGATAAAATGCGCCAGAAACACCAGCGGGACAAGGCCTGAAATACTGCGTATCAATACGATCTCGTGGACCGGATAATCGCGGCTGATCCATTTAATGATAACATCTTGAATAGAAAAGATGAAAACACCCGCAAAGAGAAACATCGCGGCCCTGAACAAGCCGGCCCGGCCGAAAACCGCAGATGACATATGCGCTTCTAACCTCCCGTTAACTCAGATCCGGGTTAAACGATTTTTGGTTCTGATATTTTGACTTGGCCCGTGTATCATAAAAATTTTCGTCTTGAAACAACTTTTGTCCAAGTTGCGTGATTTTTGGGTTTTATTAACACTGTGGCACAAAATAAGGATAATGTTTGAATTTAAGGGGCGGTTTGTGGTAGCCCTATATATAACTGTTTCCTTAGCGATAGAACTCTGCAATCTCAATCAACAAATAGAATCACAGGTGCAGCATGCGAAGCCCCCGTCATTACCTTTACCTGATGTTTATATGTCTGGCAGTCGTCGGTGTTATCTGTATACTTCTGTTTGGCCCGTTAAAATCAGCCTTTATGGCCAACTGGGGTTTTAACCTGATGATTCTATGTGCCTTGGGCGCCGGCATCGGTATAAATATGTATCAGGTGTTGCGGCTTGAGCCGGAAATCGAATGGATGAATATATTTCGAACAGGTCAACTGGGACGCTCGGTGGCGGAGGAAAATCCGGTTTTGCTGAAACCACTGATAAAACATCTCTCCGGTTTTCACAGAGACCGATTCAAGCTTTCTGCCCTGTCCTTGCGTACGGTACTCGAAGGCATCAGGGCCCACCTGGAAGAATCAAGAGAAATTTCCCGCTACATGATCGGTCTGTTGATATTTCTGGGTCTGCTGGGCACCTTCTGGGGGCTTCTCGGAACAATTGGCGCTGTCGGCCGGGTCATCGGCGGACTCAATGTCGGAACCAGTGATTTTGCCTTGACATTCGAATCGCTCAAGACAGGTCTTTTAGAACCGCTGAAAGGCATGGGGACCGCCTTCAGTTCTTCATTGTTCGGTCTTGGCGGATCGCTGGTGGTCGGTTTTTTGGATCTCCAAGCGAGCCATGCGCAGAACCGCTTTTTTAATGATATGGAAGAATGGCTGTCAGGCGTAACCCAGCTTATAGACAGCAGTGACGACTCTGAAATGGATGAGACGACGCACAGCCCAGGCATGGCGCGTATTGAACGTAACATCGAAAGCCTGATCAAAGAAATCCGGCATAATCAACAAAGCCTCGAACAGTTGATCGAAATCCAGAAAAACCAGAACAGCCTCGAAAAGAAACAGACATGATAACTTCTGGCAAACGCGCAATGGGAAACAATGTCTGGCCCGGATATGTCGATGCGCTATCGGCCCTTCTCATGGTGGTGATATTTGTCGTTCTCATCTTTACAATCACGCAGTTTTTATTAAGCGAGATCCTTTCCGGAAAAGAAAGCCAGCTGGTGTCTCTCCACCGACGTATCGATGAACTTGTCAGGCTTTTGGGTTTGGAAGAAGATCAAAGCACTGCGCTGAAAGCCGAAATGAATAACCTGTCCGGTATCATCTCCGACCTGACTATGGAAAAAGAAGCCCTAAATTCACGTTTATCTGGCCTAACCGAACGCTCAGAGCTGGATAAGGCCGAGATAAAGAGACAGTTGCTGCTCATTGCCAGCCTTCAGGAAGACATCAATTCATTACGCCATATGAGAAATACCCTGGAAGCGAAAATAGGAGAACTTGCGATGACGCTTTCAGGAGAACGAATCGCATCAGGCGCGCTACGGGACAGGACCCTTTCCCTGGAGGCACGTTTGGCCGATGAACAGGAACGAACGCTGCTGGCCCAAAAAATTATCGACCAGCGGGATATCCGCATACAGGCATTGGCCGCTCTTGTTGGAGAGCAGGAAAAGGCATTGACGGATGAGCGACAGCTTTCAAAAAGTGTACGGGCGGAAGTGGTGTTACTGAACCGCCAGATCACGAATTTGAAAAAACAGTTGGAAGAAATCAGTACGGCTTTAAAAATTGCAGAGACGGATAAATCAGCCCAGGAAGCTGAATTAAAGGAACTCGGCAAACGGTTGAACATCATACTGGCTCGTCGCGTCAACGAGCTCGAACGATACCGGTCGGAGTTCTTCGGCCGTTTGAGAGACATACTGGGTGATACCCCCTATGTGCGTGTCGAAGGAGACCGTTTTGTTCTTCAGGCTGAATTATTATTTGCCTCCGGCTCTGCCGAACTCGGCGAAGAAGGGAAACAACACCTGATCCAGGTTGCCGGGATATTGCTGAAACTGGCTAAAAAGATCCCCGAAGACCTTAACTGGATCCTGAGAATTGATGGACATACGGATCGAGTACCCATTCACACCAGGCTTTTTGCGTCAAACTGGGAGCTCTCAACAGCCAGGGCCGTTTCTGTGCTGCGGTTTCTGGCGGATTACGGACTCCCGGAGGATCGTATGGCAGCCGCCGGTTTCAGCAAATTCCATCCCATTGATCCGGCGGACACCCCGGAAGCTTATCGCCTCAACCGGCGCATCGAAATAAAGCTTACCGCTCGATAGGAAGTGGGCTCAGCTATTGACTTCAACCCCTTGATGGGTGATTTATAAATTATATGGAAACGTTTATCAAAATAATCGCATTGGAAAATTCAATAGAAGCACAACTTGTTGACTCTATTTTGAATGAGCGAAATATCCCCCACCGGATCAGATCATTTTATGATACTGCATATGATGGCTTGTTTCAGATGCAAAAAGGGTGGGGCGAAATATTTGCACCTTCAGTATTCAAAGAAGAAATACTTGAGATTATCGAAACTGTCAGATCAAAATGAGGATCGATGATGCAAGAAAAGATTACACCGAAACTACCAGATCACATTTCCTCTCGGACGGCTGGTATATTTTCGGATTTTCACCTTCTCGGTTTAATAGGCAGATGGGGCGCCTGGATTGTTCTGTTGGCGTCTTTACTGATCACTTTCAATGCCTGGTATTTCGATAGGGGCGAAGCAACCAAAAGGGCTCAAGCGCGTTTTGATTTTCGGGTCAAGACAA
>CAYTAQ010000059.1:0-22295 GCA_964435695.1 uncultured Desulfobacterales bacterium
AATTGGAGATTTGACGTTTAAAGAGTCCCGAAGAAACCCCTTAAGTTTTTAAGATACGATTAACGAGGGGGAGGGCATCGCTAAATTCATATCGCCTCAAAGCCTGAACAAGTGTTGTCGGAATTGGAGCATACGGCTATTATTTTGTACCCATACCCATGAACATGAGGGCGCGGATTGATTAAAAAAGTCCATGCTTTTCTTATTTGTGTGGCTATACAAGATATCTTTGGGGTTATAGTAAATTTTGCGAAACCTGTGATTACTCATCAACGGCATAAGGTTTTTATTTCACCGACATTTGATTAACAAAACAAACCTTTGATCCGAATAATCCTGGCAAAAATGACCAAGTCACCACATAACTTCAACACGCAGCATAACTTTATGCAGTAATAAGTATTCAATATAACAATATGTTATAGATTTTATGCTGATTTAGAAGCTTGATACCGATTTGAGGCTTATTTGACAAACCTTAAAAATTGCATCACTTATTGAAGAGAAACTTAGATTAAATTAAGCCGCCTCAATTGCGTCGACAACACCTTCCAATTCTTTCAGGTGGGATATCGTGTAGTCGGGAATCATCATGCTGCGCACCTGCTCCAGGGAATGTTCCTTTGAAAAAAAAGGATGTCTCACCAAAAGACGCTGATAGGCTTCGAAAGCTTCATCGATGGCTTCATCGGCGTGGGCCCCTTGGTTTACCTTTACCGTAATCATACCGAGTCGCTTTGCGCCGAAAATATCCTGCAGGTATCGATCACCCACCATTATCGCCCGGGAAAAATCAAAGCCCATGTCCTTTTGTGCCTGGAGCCACAGGTTGGGGTAGGGTTTTCGCTTTTCGCTTTCATCCGAAGCATAAAAATAATGTTTGCGGAGGTTCATCTGGTTGTCATAGCGGGAAAAAAAATGGTTTAAACTCAGACGGATGACTTTGCCCGCCTGTTTGATGGGGGGGCCGTTGGTGATAATCGTCAAAGGGTATTTTGAATACAAAAAGCTGAGAATCGGGTGTGCCTCCGGCGCACTGGTCATCAGGCTGATCTTACAGTCCCAGTATTTCTCAACGCCCGCAGCAATGATAATGGGATCGTACTCGTTGTTGAAATGAAAGCAGAGCTGATTAAAATGATCCTTCCCGTTGGAATCCAGGGAGCGAATTGTCTTCAATGCGCTTAAGGCCGTCTCTTGCTCGGCCCTCAAACCGACCTGAATCATGGCATTGACCGACATTTGAAGCGCTGTTTCAAGGAAATCGGCTGGAACATACAGCACGGAATCCAGGTCAAAATGAATGCACGCAATCTTTTTTTTCATTTTATATCAACTATTCGGAGAACCCGGGTTTAGAATTATCCGGGCATCGGCCACCACGCATCGGCGGCCGGTGCATTTAACGGGATTGAGATCAATGGACGTCATGTCGTCTTCCAGATCCATTACCAGGTCTGAAAAAGCCATCATCATCCGGGTCAGGTCCGGAATGTCGACGGCTTCGTTGCCACGATAGCCCCTGAGCAGATCAGCACCCTTTAGGCCCGCCACCATGGCCTGCACGTCCTGTTCGTCGATGGGAGCCATACGAATCACCGTGTCCTTATAGATTTCAACGCCGGTCCCGCCGATACCCATTAGAATTACCGGACCGAACTGATAATCGTTGGTGGCCCCGACGATCAACTCGATTCCTGTCAGCATTTCTTCAATCAGTATCCCTGCAAAGCCCTGAAGGGCTGAAAACGTTTCAAACACCGTATTCAACGCAGCGGCATCTTGAATCCCCACCTTCACACCGCCCACATCGGATTTGTGAACAATGGCGGCGGAAACCACTTTAGCCACCACCGGATAACCGATACGCTCGGCTGCGGCCAAAGCGTTTTCCACGGTTGCCGCCACGCTGAAATCGGGAACGATTACCCCGGCCAGATCCAGCATCCGCTTGGCATCCGGTTCCAAAATCCAGCCGGTTGCCCTTGCTTCTTCAACGATTGCCTGCATCTCGCGGGTCAACATGTCTTGCACCTCCGTACGGCATCAACCATCAGAACCGCCCCTTCGATGGATGAAGAAACCGGCACGTTGTTCAGTTCAAACCCCTCGATGAGCATGCGGTACTTTTCATGATGGGGTACGTAAGCCACCAGAAGTTTGCCGCTCCGTCGGAACACATAGCTCAGGCGGGCGCCCAGATCCGAACTGATTCCCGGTGAATAGGGCAGCAGCAGCAGAATCACACAGTCGACCTCCGGCGATTCACTCAAACATTCGCCGGCGGCTACAAAGTCATCGTCAACCGCGCTGCCGGTCAGGTCGATGGGATTTTGAAGTGAGGAAATGGCTTGGATACTTGGGGACAGGTTTTTAAGGATCGATTCCCGCGTTTGCTCGGTCAGTTGCGGCAGTATCAGTCCGTGGGCGGCGCAGACATCGCTGGCCAGAGCCCCGTGCCCGCCGCTTGCCGAAATGATGCCGACATTGCCCTGAACAGTTTTCTGATAACAGCTCAAGGCTTCGCAAAACGATGTCATTTCAAATTCGTTTTGGGCCTCCACAATACCGTACTGCGTCATAACCTCAGAAAAAACCCGGTAATCACCGGCCAGGGACGCGGTATGGCTCGACACCGCCCGGCCGCCGGCGGCTGTTTTGCCGGACTTCAGAATGACCACCGGTTTGGGGAGACGGCTTACGGCTTTTACAAACCGCCGGCCCTCATTACGGCCAAATCCCTCCACGTAAAAGGCAATGACGCTGGTGCTTTTATCCGCTGCAAGGTATTCGAGCAAATCCAGTTCCCGAATCAGGGCCTTGTTGCCGATGCTCACCGCCAGGGAAAGACCCACGCCCTGTTCGGCAAATTTGACCATCTGGTCCACCAGCACGCCGCCGCTCTGGCTGATCATGGCCACATTGCCCGGATCGGGCCGAATCAGGCGCTCTCCCGGCAGAAAAAAAGTATCAAAGCGTGCCGGTGCATAAATCCCGAGGCAATTCGGCCCGATGAATGGAAAATCGGCCACCCGGGCCAGATCCACCAGTTTATCCTGAAGGTCCTGATTCCCGGTTTCGGCGAACCCGCCTGAAACGACAACCGCCCCCCCCACATGGTTCTTGATACAGCCTTCCAGAATGGCGGGCACGAACTCGGCCCGGACTGCGATCACCGCCAGATCGATTTTACTGGGTATCCGGGAAATATCGGTATACACCCGGTCCTGCTGCAGCAGGCCGCCCTTGGGGTTGACCGGATAGACCTTGACCGGATATCGCAGGAGAATCTTATTATAGATGACATTGGCCGGATGGCGGTCATTGGTCAAAGACACACCGAAAACGGCAATGGTCCTGGGGTTGAAAAGTGGTCCGAAATCCAAAATACCCTCCATCATAAATTTTCATGCCCATACGCGCACAACGAAGCATGAAACAATCTCTTTATAGAAACGTCAACGCTACCCTCTAAAGAATAAGCATGAAAATTTATCTTAGTCCCACTGATAGGGAACCATATTGTAATGTAAGGCCCATTCCTGGGCTGACCCGTCAAAGAATTTGACGTTTTCATATCCCAGCACCTGGGTCAGGACAAACCACCAGGAACTGGCATACCCGCCCACCCCGCAATAGACGATTACGTTCTGGCGGTAATGCGCCTTTTTGCCCCAGGGTTGGCGCAGGGCGCCGCGGGCCATCTGGGCGAGCGTAACTGCATCCTTGAAGAGATAACAGTTTTCGTTAACCCCGTCCTTAACCCAGATCCAGGGTGCGGGCAGCGATGTGGCGCCCGGGATATGCCCTGCTACCTCGCCGGTAAAAATCGCCTCAATGGTTTCCCCATAATATACATCGGCATCCCTGGCATCCAGGATGTCGGAGCGCCTGATATTGCGGCGGACATAATCAATTGACACAAAAATGCGCTGGTTTATCTTACCCCAATATGCCACAGGAGTAACACTGGTACCCTCCGTTGTCGCTGGCCTTCCTTCCGCTTCCCATTGGGGATAGCCGCCGTCCAGAACGGCCACGTTCACCACCCCGGCATAGATGAGGGTGCAGGCCACCCGCGTAGCCGCAGAGAGGCCGTAATGCGGCGGTTCACCGGGATTCGGCGCTGTCACGATGACAACTTTTGAATGGCGTGTGATGCCAAGATTTCCGATACTTTCAAATAACGCTGCCTCATCCGGCACCTCGAGCAGCAGGTCTCCCCGCATGGTGATCCATGCGGAAAGGGGAACAACAAAGGGTTCGTTGACAGCACCGGGAATGTGACCCTCAGCATAAGCATCAGCGCTTCTGACATCAAGAATTATTACTTTTTCTGAATTATCCGCCAACCAGTCAGTGGAAACAATGGGGTCCAGATTCCGCATTGCCGGCGGATATTTCTTGGCCAAGGCCGTGCCGCCGCTCAGCAGCACCACGAAAAGAATGAACGACACCAAGGCAAAAAACAGTCTTTTTTCATTGTTTGTCCTCCTTTCTGAAACGCTTATGAATATGGGGTGTTTATATGGAATGCGTCGTTCGAAACGGACATTTGAATCATCTGACGGGTGCGGAAGCCTGTTGATCGCTAAAACCTTATTCATTTTGGTTTATATTCAGGGATATCGGTGGATCAGTCGATTCGAACGAAACGTATTTAAGTATAATTATAAAATTTTCACTCCTTCGCGTCAAGCTAAAATTGGGTTTCAAGCTATGGACGATACCATTCGAATTCAGGGAGTTTGGAGTCTAAACCAAATCATGCGGGTGAGGATTCCGACAATGAATCTTCATTTATACGATCTGAATGTTTACAGCCTGCTCCTGCACCCCGTTGTTGCAATATCCCAGCACATTCCATGCCGCAGTTTCGGGCTGCTGCTGACCATCGCTGTCGGTTGCCCGTGTCATGATGCGCATGTTTTTGTCCATGGTCATACCTCCCTTTATGTTTTAATACAGAGCTTGATCATTACCAATTATCAATTGACAATTCTAACGACCAAAGGCATCATATTTATTTAAAACGATTCTATCCTTAATTATCAATCGTCAATGGTTAATGAATAATTGTCAACGAAGACCTTCGACTATTGAAATACGTTTCGTTTGGACAACGTAATTCTATCTTTTTACAAATCCCCCTAAATCCCCCTTTTTCAAAGGAGGACTTGCCTTGAGTTGATGTTTCAATCGTTACACCATAATCAGACTGCGCCTGTGTACGAAACCTTCCGCCAGCATAGGGCCCGTCGCGTTTCCTACCTTTGGAAAGGGGGATCAGGAGGCTGTCCCGCAACTTGTCATCCCGGCCAAGTCCCGCGATTTGGCATGGGCTTTGACAAATCGTGGGACGCGAGCCGGGATCCAGCGGCGCCGCCGGCCTTGCCGGTTTGAACGAGAATGAAACTTATGAAGTTTCATACGAGAAACTTGTTGAAATTATTACTCAAGCTAAGAATTCTCCGGACCGGGTCTAAAACCCTCCACAAGAGAAAACATCCCCTGGGTCTGAATCAGATTAATGCGCACAAATCCGGCGTCGCTCAGGCCCGCCTTAATTTCATTGAAGGTATATGTGCCCCCGCCCGGCGTGCCAGCCAGCATATTGACGGCAAAAATAGCGCCTTCAAGCGGTTTTGTTCGATCCGCCGACATCACATGGTCACGAACGACGATTCTCCCCCCCGGCTCCAGTGCACGATAGACCTTATGAAAAAGTGCATGATTTTGATCCGGGCTGTTTTGATGAATAATGGCGGATAACAAAGCCATGTCATGCCCAGTCGGCAATGCATCCTGATAAAAATCTCCCGGAACCAGCGTGATGCGGTCGGTCATACCGGCATTTTGGGCGCGTTCCCGCGCCAGGTCGATCACCTGGGGCAGATCGAACAGGGTCGCTCTCATTTCCGGGCATGCTTGCATAAAAGCCAGCGTGTAAGTACCTGAGCCGCCGCCCACATCGATCAGCCGCCGCGCGGTTCCCGGATTGATGGCAGCCACGACTTCCGGAGCAAATCGCGAACCCACGGCGTGCATAGCGCCGATGAAGGCTCTGTAGTTGTCTTTTCCCAGAGCACCTGTTTTCTCCAGCCCGGGCGTTACCCTGCCGCTCACGATATCCGTTAGCTGCGACCATGTTTTCCATAAGGTTGCCGCATGAAGGATCATGGGGAGAACCGAATCCGGGCTATCGGACGACAGTAAGGCATGGACCGAAGATTCTGTACGGTATCGGTTGTTTTCTTTCATCAAAAATCCGAGAGCGGTCAGCGCATCGAGAAGAATGGTAATGCCCCGAAGATCGATCTTTTTTTCAGCCGCGATCTCTACGGCCGTCATGGATTTTAAGGCAATCAGGGTAAACAGATCCAGTTCAGCACCGCTGAGAAGTATCCGGCTGGTCATAAATCCGCGCGCCGATTTCATGATGGTTTCCGCAGAAAAAGTTTCTCCCATATCACCCTCCTGTATTCGTCATAATTTTTGTGTATTTTTTGGCAAAAACAACCACAAAGACACGAAGGATAAAAGAAAGAAAAAACCTTTGTGTTCTTTGTGTCTTTGTGGTTCTATTTTGTCCGAATTGGCTTGTTATATGTAAGTCAATGAAATCTATTCGGCACGCAGGGCCTCCACCGGGTCGAGCCCGGCCGCGTGACGGGCGGGAAGTACACCGGCGAGCAGCCCGATTACAGCGGCCAGTGCTTCGGCAAACAGCACATAGACCAGCGGGGTATGCGTCGGCAGGGCCGGCACGATTTTACCCAGCAGCCAGGCGCCGCCGGCACCCAGAATCAGACCGGCAAGTCCGCCGATACTCGACAGGACAATGGCTTCGCCGATAAAAAGAACCATGATCTGCCGCTTACCAGCCCCCAGCGCCCGCAGCAGACCGATTTCCGCCGTGCGTTCCCGGACCGCAATAATCATGATGGTCAGAATTCCCACGCCCCCCACAAGCAGTGAAATGCCGCCCAGGGCCCCCACGGCAATGGTAAGGATATTGAGCACCGATCCAAGCACTTCCAGCATTTGTGTCTGGGTAACAATGGTAAAATCCTCGGATCCGTGCCGCGCAATCAGCAATTCTTTAGCGCGGCGTGCGACCTCATCCCCGTCGCTGCCCGCCGCATACAGGATATCGATTTCCATCAGACTCTGCCGGTTAAAGAGCGCCATGGCCCGTCCTGCAGGGACATAAACAGCATCATCCAGATCAAAACCGAGCATCTGACCTTTTGAAGCCATCACGCCGATCACCCGGTAGCGCTCGCTGCCGATGCGGATGCGTCGTCCCAGCGGATTTTCAGATCCGAAAAGCTCGTTTTTGACCTTGCTGCCCAGAACAGCAAAAGCCCGTGCGGTACGCGGGTCATCATCGGGCATGAACCGGCCCTGGGCTACGGCCATCTGCCAGACCGCCGGCGTCGAAGCTCCCACCCCAAAAATGTAGGTACGCCGGCTGCGTGCTCCGTGCTCAACAGCCGCATTCCCCTGTACGACCGGCACAGTGGCAATCACCCGTGACAACCTTGCGAGCGCCAGGGAATCACTCAAACTCAAGGGCCTCACATTGCTGATAACCGCCCCGGACATGCCGTGCGTCGACGTCTTGCCCGGTGTAATGCCGATCAGATTGGTGCCGAACTGGGTGAACTCCGCCAGCACGAAACGGTGCACCCCCTCTCCCAGGGATGTCAGCAGCACCACGGCGGCAATACCTACGGCGATACCCAGTGCTGTAAGAAAACTTCTCATGCGCTGGCTAAAAATACTTTGTAGAGCAAGTGTTATGGCATCACGCAAAAGCATATTTTCAGTCTCTTTATACCGGTTGCCACAAATATGTTCCGTTTGCTTCGGCCCATATTAGACATTATTGATTATTCCTATAAGATTCAGAAAACCGCTATATCGGAACGTTATTCCAACAAACACTCTAGCGTCTTGACAAAGCCGCAACCGGGTCCAGCCGCGCTGCTTTTCGCGCAGGCAGTACACCGAAAATCAACCCACTGGAAAGCGCCACGCCTACCGCCGCCAGCGGCGACCATGGAGGTACGGTTATCGGAAAAGCAGGAAAAATCCGTTGCATGAGCAGGCAACCGCCGGCAGACAGCACCAGACCGGCGGCCGCCCCCACCAGCGAAAGGAACGCCGATTCCACTAAAAAAAGTCTTAAAATCTGGCGGCCAGGCGCGCCAAGCGCTTTTAAAAGCCCGATTTCAGCTGTGCGCTGGGACACGGCGATCAACATCACGTTCATGATCAGAATACCCGCCACAATCAGGCTGATTGCGGCAATACCGCCGAGCGCCAGGGTCAGGGCGATAAAAATACGGTCGAATGTCGCCAGCAGCGCATCCTGTGTGATAACGGTCACATCATCTTCACCGTCATGGCGCTTGCGAATGATTTCAAGAATGGCCTCCTTGGCACGGCCAATGACATCCCTGCTCCTTGCCTGAACCATGATGCGAAAAAGGGACGACCGGTTGAACAGTGCCGCCGCCGAAGCCACATTAATCACCACTACATCGCTCATGTCGAGCCCCAGGGACTGGCCTTTTTTTGACAGCACGCCGACAACGCGAAACCGCCGTTCACCAATACGGATAAATTGCCCCAAGGGAGATGCATTGCCGAACAATTCGGTTTTGATCTTGTAACCGGCTACGCAAACCGCTTCCGAGCGCGTGATGTCGCCCTGGGGAAGAAACCGTCCCTGTGACATGGAGAGGTCCCGGATTTCAAACAGTTCTGAAGTGGAACCCAGGATCGTCACTTCCCGTTCAAGCACCCCATAAGTCACCGGTGCCGAGCCTACCATGATGGGCGCCACCCGGTGAACCGCGCTGCTTCGCTTCAGCGCCATGGCATCTTCCAGGGTTAGATCCCGCGGCGTTTCCCCCATCATCGGTGGTGGGCCGCCGGTGGTCTCGTTGCGACCCGGAAGAACGATCAATATATGGGTCCCAAGGGAGGTGAACTGGCCGGCCACATAGCGCCGGGCGCCCTCCCCCAATGCCGTCAGCACGACAACGGAACTGACCCCCATGGCCATGGCCAGCAGCATCAACCCGGTGCGAAGCGGATAACCGGACAGGGCGCGGTAGCAAAACCGGATAAGATCCCGGATGTTCATTCGAGGCCTCCACTGTCCGAGGCAATCCGGCCGTCGACCATCTGTACCCGCCGCCGGGCGCGACCCCCCAGTTCAGGATCATGCGTGACCATTACCACGGTCATCCCTTCGCCGTTGAGAGCTTCGATGGTCAGTACGACATCGTTGCCGGAAGCCCGATCCAGGTTGCCGGTGGGTTCGTCCGCCAGAATAACGGCCGGATTCATAATCGTGGCCCGGGCAATGGCTACCCGCTGTCGCTGGCCGCCCGAAAGCTGGTCCGGGCGGTGCTTGGCCCGCTCGGACAGTCCCACCCTGTCCAGGGTTTCCTTCACGCGCTTTTTGCGTTTACCCGGATCTTCGCCGGCCAGGATCAACGGCAGTTCCACATTTTCTGCAGCAGTCAACCTGGAAATGAGATGAAAAAATTGAAAAACAAATCCGATTTTGTGACGACGGACTTCGGCTTGCTGCAGGTCACTCAACTCCGTTGTATCCGTGTCTTCAAATTGATAGACCCCCGCGTTTGGACGATCCAGAAGACCCAGGATATTCAGCAGGGTCGATTTCCCTGACCCGGATGGCCCCATGATGGAAATGTATTCCCCCTTAAATATGGAGAAATTCACACTGCGCAGGGCGTGAACCGTCTCATCGCCCACCTGAAAGTTACGCTGGATGTTTTCCAGGCGGATCATTCTCACAAGGCCTCCTTCAAAATAACGGCAGGGACGCCGTCCTTAAGACCGGGTTTGTCCACGTTGACCACGACCTGCTGCTGGGGCAAAAGCCCTTCCACGACCTCCGTCCAGTCCCAGTTGGATAGGCCGGTGCGAATTTCGCGCACCGCAATCCTTTTTTCCGTCGTCAGGAACACATACACCCGCCGGCCATCCATAACCGCTTCGGTGGGTACACGCAGCACATCCTTTCGCACATCCAGGATCACCTCGATGTCGGCGCTGTAACCTGCCAGCAGATTCCCGATATCCGATGGATTATTGAACGACACCTCCACATCCACCGTACGGGCCTGTTTCTCGACGTCGATTACGTAATCGGCGATTCTCCGGACCCGGCCGTCAAACCGGCGCGTGCCGAAAGCATCCATGGTAATGCGGGCGGGCATATTGACACGGATCCCCGCAGCATCCACTTCATCAATGGGTGCGATAACATAAAAACAATTGCTGCCGATAATGTCCACCACAGGCGGCATGGCGACGCCCAGTGGGGATGGGGTTACATATTCGAACAGCTCGCCGTTTATTTCAGCGACGACCCCCTCAAATGGTGCTGTCAGACGTGTGCGTTCCAGACCGGCTCGCGCTATCTCAAGCTGGGCACCTCGAACCGCCACCTCGACTTTGGCCCCCTCGCAGTCGTCCTTCAACGCATCGGCCTCGGTTTCTGCGTTGTCCGTTTGCTCCTGTGTTCCAATATTCATCCGGCTCAATTCTGAAAAGCGGTCGGCGTTTCGCCGGGCCACATCCGCCCGTGCACATACGGACCCGACACGATACCGGGCCGCGGCCATTTCATGCTCTGCAAAAACCACCTGGGCCGTCAGGTCCTTGTTCCAGATTTCCAGCAGCAATTGCCCTTTCTGAACCTTGTCCCCTGCTTTTATCGGCAGTTTGGCGATCTGCCCGCCGATGCTTGGCGAAAGTTTGGCCCGGCGGCAGGCCTTGATGGTTCCCGCCCGCGTATTGGCGACTGTCCGCTCCACGGTACCGAGGGTAACGGCTTTAACAGCCACTTCTACGGGTTTGGTACGCGTGTAATACCGGACGCCGTAACCGATCAGGGCAATAATAAACAGCAACAGGATAAATTTAATCATACGTTTGAGCATAGGTCACCCGATCCTTGGTTTTAGCCCAATGATGCAGCGTTAGGGCTTATTTTGACCGAAGCTGAACGAAAAGCCTTCTAAATTCAATATTCATAAAATTTGAACCGCTCACTTCAGGGTAGATTAACATATCATGGTAACGCCGGTATATGCAAAAAAATTCACGGCCAAGACCGCTCAATCCGAAACCGGAACTATCACCCAAGTATATGAGAATCATTAGTCTATCACTCCCATAGACTCGTTTTTGCAGATTGTTGGGAGATATTGACGATCAGCCTTAAAAACACCCTTGGATCGGTTATCGGCCCAAAAAAAATGATCGGCATAGCAAAACCTTTGCTGACGATTTTTTATTGCCATAAAATCCCACATCATTTATACCGGTTGTCAAAAAAAATATGTTTCGTTTGGTTTCGTCAAAGACCTTTTACGTAATAAATTTCGTTTTCCCCACCGCGTCGGGTTGAGACAAAGATAGACTAAGGAGTTATAAATATGGAGACATTCAATGTGATCGTCATCGGCGGTGGGCCCGGCGGCTATGTGGCAGCGGTCCGCGCCGCTCAACTGGGTTTTAAAACCGCCTTGGTTGAAAAAGAACATCTGGGGGGCACCTGTCTGAACTGGGGGTGCATTCCCACCAAGGTGCTTCTGCGAAACGCCGAAGTGATTCACCTGCTGTCAAAGGGCCGGACCTTCGGCTTTAGCTTTGACAACCTGTCCGTTGATTATGAAGCTGCCTATCAACGCAGCCGCAGCATCGTGAGCCGGCAGACGAAGCGGGTAGCGCTTCTCATGAAAAAAAACAACATCGCGGTTTATGAAGGGATCGCCCGTTTAAAAAACGAGCATGAAGCCGTCATCGAACCCTCGGGTGATATCTTAAGCGGCAGATCCATCATTATAGCCACCGGTGCCAAACCGCGCCCGTTTCCCGGCGTCGCCTTCGACCATAAAAATATCATCAACTTTCGCGACGCCCTCGCGCTGAATAAAATCCCGTCTTCGGCAACCATCGTCGGCGCCGGTCCCATTGGTATGGAATTCGCGACACTGTGGAGCCGATACGGCGCCCGGGTGACCGTCGTCGAGATGATGCCCCATGTCCTGCCCCTTGAAGATGAGGATATCAGCATCGAGGCTGAAAAACAGTTCAAACGAAACGGCATCGATATTAAAACCAATGCGGCGGTGAAAGAAATGACCATTTCCCGCAATGGAGTGGATGCGATGGTGTCTGTCGGCGGCAAGGAAGAGGTTCTTTCTTCGGAAACGGTGCTGATTTCCATCGGGTTTGCAGCCAACAGCGGCGGCATGGGCCTTGAGGAAATCGGCGTTGCCGTCACCCGCGGCAACATTGATGTCGATCATCAGATGCGCTCCAGCATACCCGGTTTTTATGCCATCGGCGATGTGAACGGCAAGATGGGCCTGGCCCATGTGGCTTCAGCTCAGGGTATCATCGCTGCCGAAGCCATTGCAGGCAGGCAGACCGGCAAGCTATCCTATCCGGATATTCCGCGATGTACCTATGCCCAACCTGAAATTGCGTCAGTGGGATTGACCGAAAAACAATCCCGAGAAAAAGGATACGACATCGCAACCGTCCAGTGTGCCTTTGTTGCCAACGCTAAGGCAATGGCCATGGACGACAATACAGGATTTGTCAAACTCATTGCCGATCAAAAAACCGGAAAGATTCTGGGTGTCCACCTGATAGGCGGACATGTCACCGAGCTGGTGGCCGGCCCCACCGGCATGATCACCCTGGAGTCCAGCGTGGAAGACATGGCAAAAACCGTGTATCCGCATCCAACCTTGAGCGAAGCGATGATGGAAGCTGCCCATGCGTTGTGTGGACGTGCAATTCACATATGATTAAAAGGGCTCAAGGATTCTAATCACCAACGAATTGAGAGAAAACCTTTGATGAGGCCCAACCCTAAATTATTACAAATCTGGCCGCAGTGCCGGGAGTGTATCCTGGGAATGATTCAGGATGCGTTTGCAATGATGGAGAAGGCGGATGACGCTTTAATACAACAAGTCACGTCCTTTGCCGAGAGTATTCTGGCGGAAGCTTTTGAAAAGGGTTGGTCCTCTCCGGTAACTGCCAACAAAATACTCCGGCAGCAGAAGCTCCTGTCGGGTGTAGCCGATCCCTATACATCTTTTAAAAAAAGAGAGCTCCGGCAAGCCCGCAAGATTTACTCCCAGGTGAAAGCGCATGTCGGCCGGGATTTAAGATCCCGAATTGCGCTCTCGGTTCTGGGAAACAGCCTGGACTTCTTCACCAATCCTGAATCGACCTTACAGTCCCTGCCCGATATCATGAACAAGGGGATCTCTTTTTATTTTGACGATATCGATCGTCTGGAACGCTTTCTCCTCACCAGACCGGACAGCGTGCTGTTTTTTACGGACAACTCAGGAGAGATTTTTTTCGATATGCCGTTTTTTCAGTTTATTCGCGATCACGCCCGTAAGGCAATACTTGTTGTGAAGGGTAGCCCCACCCTGAATGACCTGAGTCGCATCGAGCTCAAAAACGAACAACTGGAATCGTTTTTCAGCAATATAGCGGATACGGGAACGGATGGTGTCGGAATCGACTGGGACCGGACCTCAGCGGCATTTAAAAACCTGGTAAAGGCTGCAGATCTTATCGTCTCAAAAGGAATGGCCAATTTTGAAACCGTATATCCCGAAATGCTTTCTGCGCCTGTCTTTTTTCTTCTCAAATCAAAATGCAGCCCGATTCAGGACTACCTGAGCACGCCTTCCGCGGGCTATTGCGCTCTATGGAAGGAAGGTGTTGGAAATGACTTCTAAAATTCCTCGCCTATTTTCAACATCACCTTGACGGCCCGGCCGGTTTCAATCCGCTCCGCATAGACATCCGGCAGGTCATCCAGAGAAACGAAATCACTAATCAGTAATTTTCCATCCAATTTACCCGCTGCCATCCATTTCAGGCACCGGATGTTCTCTTCATGGGTATTGGAATAAGACCCGGTGAGCCAAACTTCCTTTAAATTAAAGGTCATGGGGACAATGGTTGTCTCTTGAAAGGACATACTCACCATGCAGACCCTTCCGCCCCGTGCGGCTGCATTCAGGCAGAGCTGAATCAGTTCCGGGACGCCCGAACATTCAAATACGGTATCAAACCCCTTCCCGTTCGTACACAAAAAAGCGATCTGGTTGATGTCATCCGTATTCGGATCCACGGCCTGGTCAGCACCCAGAATAAGACCCAGGTCCCTTTTCTGCTTTAGGGGTTCGGAAAGTACCACCGGATCGAAGTTTAGAAGTTTCAAAAGCCTCACCAATGCCAACCCGATGGGCCCTCCGCCGATAACCAGTGCCGATCCATTTTTGGAGCCTGTACAATTGATGGCATGCAACGAGGCCGCAAATGCTTCGGCCAGCGCCGCATTCCGTGAATCGACGCCATCCGGTACGGGTATCAGCATCTGAGGATATACCGCGACATACTCGGCAAATGCTCCCGGCAAATCGCCAATGCCGATGGAGCGCCGATCATTCTGACAAAAGTAAGTTCTTCCTGATTGGCAGTCAATGCATGCCCCGCAAAAGGTGGGACGGATCATGATCCGCACGCCATGCGCCACACCCTGAACATTTTTTCCGACTTCAGCCACGGTTCCGCTCACCTCATGCCCCAGGATGGTGCCGTCGGAAAGACCGCCGCTTTTAATCAGGGAATGATCAGACCCGCAAAATCCGGTATTCGCCACTTTGACCAAAACCTGTTCGTCATCAATTTGCGGTAAGGGGACTTCTTCTGCCACGATGCCTTTGGTTGCCCTGTAGACGACTGCTTTCATCTGTTTTGCCTCATATAAGATAATATTAAAACAAACTTGCGAAAATCATAACACCGATATACAATTCTGTCATCGAATTACAGTATTAAACTCAAATTAAGCTTTTCAGATAGCCGCCTTAAAAATTCATCAGGAGGTAAACATGCCCGAAATAAATTCACTCAATATTTTGAAAAGTGCCATTCTTTTGGAAATTCGGGGCAAAGACTTTTATGAAAAAGCCGCCGACAGCGCGGGAAACCAGGTCGTTAGAGACTTTTTTCAAAAAATGGCCGATGATGAATCCGCTCACATCCAAATTTTATCCGACCAATACAAAGCATATCAAGCTGAAGGAAAATTCGCCGACTGGCGTGAGAGTGCAGCCTCCGAGTATGTCGCGGATACGGTGCTGAGCGATGGATTAAAACAACGCATCAGCGCATCCGGTTTTGAATCCGCAGCCATTTCGGCCGCCATGGGAATGGAAGAGCGCGCCATTAAACTCTACTCCCAACGTGCGAATACGGCGACCGATATTGAAGAAAAGGCACTCTATCAATGGCTGGCTGAATGGGAAACCAACCATTTGGAATTACTCGCTAAAATTGATAAGGAAGTAACGGAATCCCTATGGAATGATAATAGTTTCTGGCCTTTTTAGGAGCACAACACGTTGGTATTGGGAGGAAAACCATGCAAATGTACAATCCCGAACAAGCCTTATTGAAGGCCAGAAGAGAATTTGGTGAGCATGGTGGTGTTGCCCCATCGATTTCCCGGTCGTCAACCTATACGGTACTGGAACCGGGCACCATGCCGGAAATTTTTAAAGGCCTCAAAACCCCCGATAAAAATGGATGTTTTCTTTACAGCCGCCATTTTAATCCTACGGTGGATGTGTTATCGCGATACCTGGCGGCAATTGAGGATACGCAAGCCGCCATGTGTACCGCCAGCGGCATGTCGGCCATCGCCTGTACCCTCCTCCAGCTATGCCAAAGTCATGATCATATTGTTTCCAGTGACACCATTTACGGTGGCACCTATGCACTGATGCATGACATTCTGCCGGATATGAATATCCAAACGACGTTTGTCGATATTACGGATATTACGGTGGTGGAACATGCCTTTACGCAAACCACACGCATCATCTATACCGAGACCATCGGCAATCCAACGCTGAAAGTTGCCGACATCCGAGCATTGGCCGACCTTGCCCATAAACATGATGCCGTGCTGGTGGTGGACAATACATTTTCACCCATTATCGTGTCGCCTGCCCGCCTGGGTGCCGATATCGTCATCCACTCCCTGACCAAATTCATCAACGGTGCCAGCGATGCCATCGCCGGCGTGATCTGCGGGAAAAAAGAATTCATCCATCGTCTCATGGATCTGCACACCGGACGGGTGATGCTGCTGGGCCCCACCATGGACCCCAGGATCGCATTCGACATCATTCAACGGCTGCCGCATCTGCCGATCCGCATGAAAGAACACAGCCGAAGGGCGCTGGCCATAGCTGAAACACTTGAAGCCATGGGCGTCCCGGTCGTCTACCCGGGGCTTCCATCACATCCGCATCATCAGTTGATGACATCCATGATAAACCAGAGATTCGGCTACGGCGGGATGCTGTGTCTCGACTGCAAAACCCGCGAAAAGGCGGAGCAGCTCATGGGAGTTCTTCAGAATCAGGAAAAATTTGGTCTGATTGCCGTTTCCCTCGGCTATTTTGATACCCTCATGAGCTGTTCCGGGTCATCCACGTCCTCGGAGATTTCGGAAATGGATCAGCGCAAAATGGGATTATCTCCGGGTTTGCTCAGGATTGCCATCGGCTATACCGGCGACCTGAAGAGCCGGAAGGAACAAATCGCCCGCGCTGTAAAACAGGTGGGGCTGGTATAGGAAAGGAAATTTATCGTGCATACGTCCGCTCAACAGCCGCGCAACCGTTCTGTAACTTTATGATATTTTGTATAAAACTCTGATGAAAGGATTTTCAGCCCCTGTGCTGTTTAACAGGTTTTGCCGCTTCATGATAAAAAATCTTGACAAATCCGCCAATTGCATTTTAACTCTGGGTGATGTTGCTGAAACGCTTATGGCATGTCAGCAGCCTCTACAGAAGTTTTTTTCTAATATATACACCCTTCAGAAAGAGGAAACCATGCTACCGTTTTTCGGCTTTACTTGAGAAAGTGAAGAGAATACCTGCCCGGGTCGGCAGGTGTGGGATAAGGCCGAAAAATGGGCGTATGTTAACATCGCTTTATAGCCCCTTTTTTTAAGTTACCCATTCCAGGTTTCGCCATTCCCTAATAATTCTCCTCAGATTTATGCGTTTTCATCATGTCCCGGAGACATGAATTTTTAAGAAGGCCCATCTGCTTTTTTATGGGGGAGGAACATCAAATTGCTCTGGTCCATTCATCGAGATTTCAGATTCGACAAACAGTTATTCCTGCTCCAAAAGGCCGCAAAAAAAGCGACCATTGCCGCACAAAAAGCGGAGGAGATTATCGATAAGCTTCTCAGCGGCGTCAAGCCGGAAAAAGCCGGCACGCTGACGCGTTATGGAGAGCGCAGAATCGAAAATTGTATGAAATACGACCTTGGCAACGGGTACCGTCTGGTCACATGCATCCGCGAAACGCAATTGTACATTCTCTATATTGGAACCCATGATGAATGTCATCGCTGGTTGGAAAACAACAAGGGACTACAGCCGGCATCGGCTGAAAATCGGGGGAAACACCTTCCGGTGGACGTCACCGAATCAGAGGACCCGGTAACCACGGCAGCGGAAACGGAGACTGAAAAGATCGACGATTATCTGGATCACATCGATGAAAAGGATCTTCGTGTGATCTTTCGGGGGATATGCGGCGGGTGAAGCATGTTACGTTTCATACACACGAACAGGTCAAAAAGGAGTTATCAATGGGTGAAGCAGCAATTGTCATCGAAAAGGGTAAAAAGCGTATTTTTATGGACAAGGTCAGGGAATTGCTTCCGGACGGCGGCAATTTAAATCTCTGCCTGACATGCGGGGCATGCTCGGCCGGCTGCCCGGCCACGGACCTGGAGGGAATGGACCCTAGAAAATTTCTTCGGATGGCCGCCATGGGACTGGATGATGAAATTAGGGAGCATCCCTGGGTCTGGATGTGCAGCATGTGCTACCGGTGCACTTACGCCTGTCCCATGGAAATTGATATCCCGGCGCTGGTCTATGAAAGCCGCAAGCTGTGGCCCAGAGAAAAACGGCCCAAAGGAATTCTCGGTTCCTGCGACATGGCCCTTCGGAATATGAGTTGCAGTGCAATGGGAACCCCCGAAGAGGATTTCAGATTCGTTGTGGAGGATGTACTTGAAGAGGTTCACGAAACCCAACCCGGCTGGGAGAATCTTCAGGCGCCCATCGATAAAAAAGGAGCCTACTTTTTTCTCAGTCAGAATTCCCGCGAGCCCGTGACGGAACCTGATGAAATGGTTCCTCTCTGGAAAATCCTTCATTTGGCGGGTGCGGACTGGACCTATAGCTGTACCGGATGGGGAGGAGAAAACTACTGCATGTTCCTAGCGGACGATGAGAACTGGAAAAAAATCACCGTTACCACCCTTCAGTCGGCCGAAAATCTGGGATGCAAAGTCTATCTGAACACCGAATGCGGCCACTCGACGTATTCGGTCTGGAAGGGGCAGCAGCGTCATGGCATTAAGACGGATCTGGAAATCGCCCCCATGGTGGCCTACTATGCCAAATGGATTCGGGAAGGCAAATTAAAGGTGAATTCAGACTGGAATAAGGATATTAACATCAGGTTTACGGTACAGGATCCCTGCATGCAGATCCGCAAGAGCTTTGGGGACCCGTTAGCGGATGACCTGCGCTTTGTGATCAAATCCTGTGTGGGCGAAAATAATTTCATGGATACCTATCCCAACAAGTCGAACAATTATTGCTGCGGCGGCGGCGGCGGATATCTCCAGTCCGGATATAATGAAGCGAGACGGAAGTATGGAAAACTGAAATTCGACCAAATCATGGCCACCGGCGCAACATATGTCGCGGTTCCCTGTCATAACTGCCATGCACAGATTCACGATCTAAACGAGTATTATAAAGGCAGGTTCCATGTAATGCATCTATGGACTCTGATCGCATTTTCCCTTGGCATTCTTGCGGAGAATGAACGTACCTATCTGGGACCGGAGTTGCTGGAAGTCAATCTTCCCGAATGAGCACGAAGATCCGAATCATTTTCCGGACCTCAGCACTGGATGGACGACCCAACAAGCATAGGCACAAAGCGGCGTCCGTCGGGATAGCGTTCCGCACAGGACGCCAACAAGGAGAAACCCTCATGGCAGAATGGGAACCGAAAATCATTGCATTCTTTTGTAACTAGTACACATACGGAGCCGCCGATCTTGCCGGCGTCCGTCGGATGGAGCACCCGCCCAATATCCGGGTAATCCGGCTGCCTTGCAGCGGCAGGGTCAGCCCCAAATTCATTCTGGCAGCCTTCCGGCAAGGCGCCGACGGCGTCTGGGTGTCCGGGTGCCATCCGGGAGACTGCCACTATATCGAAGGCAACTACTATGCACGCCGTAAATTTATCCTGTTCTCCAACCTATTCGATTATATGGGAATTGAGCAAGGTCGGCTGCATTTTTCCTGGATTTCATCGGCTGAATCGACAAAATTCGTCAAGGTCGCTACCGACGTGATCGAAACCGTTAAAAGTCTGGGGCCGCGAAAATATACCCCCTTTGCTTCGGCCGTTCATACCGCTCACGGCACCGCCGTGTAAACAAAAATGCCAATAAAGATTGTCAAGAACCAGACCGTAACAAAGAACCCCTGTTAGCTGGTGCGCAATGAGCATACCACGACAGACACAGAAAGGAAGCATCATGTTCACACTGACTCCGGCAGCAGAAGCACAAGTAGCGCAATACTTCACAAAGAATGACATCAAACCCGTAAGAATATTTATAGCCAACGGATGCAGCGGCCCGCAGCTGGCCCTGGCGTTGGATGAAGCACGAAATAACGATGCGGTTTATCCCTGCGGCGATTTCGAATTCGTTATCGAGCAGTCTTTGATGGACCGGGCCCAACCCATCAAAATCGATTTTACCGGCAGCGGCTTCAAGATTTCCACGGCGCTGGAGCTGTGCGGAAGCTGCGGCGGCTGTGGATCATCGAGCAGTTGCTGCATAAAGGGGAACAACCGACATAGCGTCCCTCCGGATGGATGATGTTTTAACGGCATGGTTTGCGCATCATTGGACCGTGTTTCATCATCCAGCTGATTCTATATACCTACCAGCGCCTGTTCCAGGTCCTGAATCAGCTCATCGGCGTCTTCAATGCCCACGGAAAGCCTCACCAGGCTCTCGCTGACGCCGGCCTTGGCTCTTTCTTCGGGACTCAATGCCGCATGGGTATTGGTAATGGATTGATTGGCCAGGCTGGTGACACCTCCCAGGCTGGTTGCCAGTTTGATTTTTTTCAGGCGGTCCACGAACTGCTTGGTCCCTTCAAAATCGGCCGCCGCTTCAAAACTGAGCATGCCGCCGAACCCCGTCATCTGCCTTCGGGCAATGTCATGATCCGGATGGGACTTCAACCCGGGATAATGAACGGTCTTTATGCCTTCATGGGTTTCGAGAAATTCGGCGATTTTCAATGCATTTTGATTTTGTCGCTCAACGCGGAGCCCCAGGGTCTGCAGCCCTCTTAACATCAAAAAGGCCGTCAGGGGATCCATGATGCCACCCAGGATTTTTCGATAGTTCCAGACAGCATCAAAATACCCTTCACGGCAACACACAATACCCGCAGTTATATCATGATGGCCGCCGAGATATTTGGTTCCGCTGTGAATAACCATGTCCACGCCTAAATCCATGGAACGCTGGTTGATGGGCGACGCAAAGGTGGCATCGAGTATGACCACCGCGCCTTTTTGATGCGCCGCGTCTGCCAGCGGTTTTACATCCACCACGCGCAGCAATGGATTGGTCGGTGTTTCGAGATAGAGAACGGCTAATCCCTTGTCGATTTCTCTTAAAAGCCCCTCCGTATCCCAGCAATTCATGAATACGGTTTCAATATTCAAGGCCGGTAAGACATCCTGCAACAATTCGAAAGTGCCGCCATAGATTTCATGGATGGCCACGATGCGATCGCCCGCCCTGGCATGGGCCATGACGGCCGTCGTAATGGCGGCCATACCGGAAGCAAATCCCAGCGCATGTTCCGTCCCTTCCAGGGCCGCCATCCGGTTTTCAACTTCCTTCACCGACGGATTGTCCCATCTCGAGTAGATGTAACCGCTCCGGTTTTGCACGACATCGATTAAATCATCTGATTTGTCGAATTGGTAGGTCGCTGTCAGATACACGGGGGGAACGACGGGTTTGCCTTTCATGGCGATGTTCCTTTCTATTTAATAATGGTTTGTGAAAAATCATTTATCACGAACGCGCAGCGCTTGCGCCGCGTGAGCACGAAAAAACAATTTAATGATTAAAGATAGATTCTGCTTTTTTTCTTATTTAATTCTTCCTCGGTCGTCTGGTCCATTTCCAGTTTTTTGTTCCAGATAGCGGACGTGTCACTTATTTTCAAGACGCCTTCCGGACAATCATTGATACACTTTAAGCATGCAATGCATGCCGCCTTTTCTGTTTCACCGGTTTCGGCACTGATTGCACCGGTTGGACAGGTTTCCTCGCAAAGCATGCACATGCTGCAGTCTTCACCATACCGTGTCGGCAACTGTTCTAATACTTTGAAACGCATCAATTCAAATGAATCAAGCTGTTCTTCAGTGAAATCGGTCTTTTCCTGTTCATTTAATATGCCGCGGTCCTTTCCTGTGAAGCGTTCATGCATTTTCCCGGCATAGGCTTCGGCCACCTGGAAATCAGAGGCATTGGGCCGTCCGACCATTGCCTTCCAGCCCCCCAGATTAAAGGTGTGGGCGCCTAAAAACTCGGCGGACGATACAACCGCAAACCCCTGTTCCGCTAAAATCTGCCGGGTTGATTCATGACATGGATGCACTTTGAATCCCCCATAGCTAAAGAACATGGCGCATTTTTTTCCGGCGCCGTCCAGCGTGCACATCCATTCCCTGACAACCCTCGGCGCCCGTAGCGAATGAACGGGCTGCCCGAAAACCACGGCGTCATAAGGTCTGAGATCAATGGCTTCATTTCTGGCAGACAGTGTGGTGATATCTTTTTCATCAATCTCCGCTCCCAATTCAGCTAAGCGATTTGCTAAAACTTTCCCGATTTTGGCAGTGTTGCCGGTGGCTGAAAAATAGACCATAAGTATCTTCATTCTCTTGCTCCTTTGATCTCATAAAAACGTGAAGTGGATGATATTTCATGTTATAGTTAGAATAAAAAAAATTATTTTATCACGAAAGCACGAAAA